>DATBUF010000361.1:0-3521 GCA_036516435.1 Pontibacter sp. | reverse complement strand
CAATCCGAGGCACGAGGATAGCAAGAAGGCAGCAGCGCGATGCCCGAAGACGGGGCCGCTCAGCCCGAGAGAGCCAAGTGAACTATAAAACGATAGGCAAGTAAAGCTCCCAGGAATACAAGTAGCTATGCAACAACAGGCTTGTGGTAAGATTGCAACTATAGCCACCTATAGAACTATAGCTTTGTGCCAGCCCTCTGCTACAAACTATGTTTGCGATCCGAAATAACTTTCTCAAAATCCCATTCGATACGCTCTTTAAACGTATGCTGCCGCACCTGGCAGTCGGCTTTGCTGCAAATGCTGCAGGATGGCGCAATGCAGGGGTCAGTATGGATGAAGAGTTCTATGGCTGGGTCAATCTTTTCACGGATCAGCGCTCCGACTGCTTCCACTTCGTCGTGTGCCTCCAGCACATTCAGGTACCAGGGCACAGTCAGGTGACAGTCGATGTGCAGGGTAGCACCGTATTTTATCACGCGCAGGTTATGTATGTCAATCCAGTTTTCGCGGCGGTTCTCGTTCAGTACTTTTACTATGCGCTGCAGCAGTTCGTAATCAGCCTCATCCATGATGCCAGCCACTGAAGAACGCAGTATTTTATACCCGGTGTAGCAGATAATACCACCCAGCAGCACGGCAACTATACTGTCGAGCCAGATCATACCTGTCAGGTAGATAAGCACCAGGCCGACTAGTATACCTACTGTTGAATAAGCATCAGTTTTCAGGTGCTTCCCTCCTGCTATCAGCACCAGCGAATTATGACGCTCTCCGCGCCGTTGTATAAAGTAGCCAACCGCGTAGTTTATCGCACCACTCACCGCAACCAGGATAATACCGATATCCAGCTGCGAAAGCTCGTGCGGCTCAAACAGGTTATAAACAGATTTAAAGATGATGACGCCTCCGGCTACCAGGATCAGTGAGCCCTCCAGCGTGGCGGCTATAAACTCTATTTTGCCGTGGCCGTACGGGTGGTTCTCGTCGCGGGGCCTGGCGGAGAGCACCAGGCTGTACAATGAAAAGCCGCCGGCTACTACGTTTATAATAGATTCG
This sequence comes from Pontibacter sp., assembly GCA_036516435.1. Classification (GTDB taxonomy): domain Bacteria; phylum Bacteroidota; class Bacteroidia; order Cytophagales; family Hymenobacteraceae; genus Pontibacter. The sequence goes on along the minus strand of DATBUF010000361.1, from coordinate 2,462 downwards.
AGGGCATCAGTCAGGATAGCGTTTGAGTTGGTCAGGAAGTATGCTACAAACTTGGCTATCAGCAGCACCACTCCTACTAAAACTACAAACACTTGTATCCTGATGTTCTGGCTTAGGTGGTGTTTGATCTGCAGCATCCCTGGGGTAAAAAGGCTAAATTAGAAGATGCAAAGATACTAAAAATACCAGCCTTTTACAGGATATTGTACTGCAAGGCAACTGGCACAACTCCCTGTAACTATAGCAGATCACTCAGGTCGAGCCAGTTGGGGTTCATAGATTCTACAAGCCGTTTGTTCTCGTGCGGGCTGCTCTCTTTTATTTGCTTTTCGCGTGCCAGCGCCATCGCCTCGTGGCCATAGTGCTCGTAGTATACTAGTTTTTGGGGTTGCGAACGTTGTGCCTGCTGCAGGTGTTGCTGCAGGTTTCCGGCTGTTCCAATCTGCAGAGGATTACCTGGTTCTCCTCCGAAAATATATACAAAGTAATGATTTATGTTCTGTTGCATGGCGGGTAAATTTATGTATAGCTATACGCAGGTGCACCTGCTGCGTTGGCAGCAGGTACTCTTTTAACAAACGCAGGCGGTTGCAGTGTATTGTAGCCCGGTTTTATTCTACTTCTCTCCTTTTTCAAGGAGCCATTGCCAGGCATGCACCACCTCGAAAAACGTCTGTATTTCTACCTTAGAACTCAGTTTCACAATCTCATCCGTACCAATCTGGGTATAGAACTCATGCGAATATACCCAGGCAAAATAACGTACGCCCAGCGCATGCATGCCCGGAAACCAGACTTTGCCCACCCATTCTATAGCGCCAGGGTAATGGCCCGTAACACTTGTGTTGTTGTTTAGTATTTTAGGAAAAGAATGTGTTTTGAGCGTTTCGAGAACAGCCGTGCAGCCGTTCCTGGCTTTATCGGCATCCAGCACTCCCGTCCACTCGGCAAACAGTACATTACCATACTGGCAACGGTACAGCTTCAGGTAGTCATCTACCTTCGGGGCAGGAAGCTGCTCATAATGCCAGATACGTTCCATCAGTGCATGGCTTTGTTTGGTGTTACTCTGTTATACTTGTATACTAAGCTATAGGGTGCAGAAAAAGTACAATCTCTGGCAGATGCAGAATTTCACACTGCGTACATGCCGCAACTGATGCCATGCCGTGCCTGCTGTTTACTTTCTGCAGGTTTTGCGTATAGCAGGTACTATGGCACTGAACAAGAAAATAGAATATTATCTGCAGAAAACCTTTGCGCCCGACGCACGCCTGGATGAGCGCCTGCTCGGCAAGGACATTACCTTTTTTACGAATGAAAACGGAGAAGCGGTTACCCTGTTTATAGGTACACGTCGCCCGGATGGTGCTATTGCAGGAGAACGTTATGTGCGTACGATTGTGCGGCGACCCGGCAGCCAGGAGATACTGAAAAGCCACTGGGACCTGAAGGGGAAAGTTGAGCGTGCCTGAGTTAAAGTTCCTGCAGGTCGTAGTCTTTGCCTCTGCCGTAGCGGAGCAGGTCGTGCAGCTGGTACAGTTCCAGCGTGTGCAGGTCTTTCAGCTGAAATACATTTTCTTCGGGCATATCGACTACCCAAAACTCGTATACCTCGCCGTGGTTGCAGAGCCTGTACTTATTTCCTTTCCGGAGGTTGTTAAATGCTAACGCCATAGTATTATTTACCCGTAAAGATAGCTATTTGTTGGTTTACACGGTTCCCATCTTTCCTGCAATTAGCCCGCTTCATAAATAAAAGAGCTGAAAACCGGCAGCGACATTCCTGACGATGGCTATAGTTGCGTTATGCTATAGTACGTTATGCTATAGTACTATAGCTTGCTTGTGCTGCGGCAACCTGCCGGATACAGCTGGTGCAAAAACAGGCAGATATTGTACTTTGCTCGCCCGATTACGTTACTTTTGCAGCTTTAAAAGCTGTGTTGTGTTAGATATTATTTTCGAGGATGCTTATTACGTGGCTATAAACAAGCCGCACGGACTGCTGGTACACCGTACACGCATTGCCGAAGAGAAAAAGGAATTTGCCCTGCAACTGCTGCGCGACCAGCTGGGGCAGAAAGTGTACCCTGTGCACCGCCTCGACCGAGGTACGGCTGGTGTGCTGCTGTTTGCCAAATCGGCGGAGGCGGCTGCACCACTTGTGCAACTGTTCGGGGAGCGTGAAACCGGAAAAACCTACTACGCCATTGTACGCGGCTATACACCCGAAGCAGACACCATCAACAATCCGATCCGCCCTGATAAAGATCATCAGCACAAAGCGCCGCAGGAGGCCATTACGCATTATACCCGGCTGGCAACTATAGAACTGCCTATACCGGTGGGCCGGTACAACACAGCCCGTTATAGTTTGGTACAGGTTCGCCCCGAAACCGGACGTATGCACCAGATCCGGAAGCACTTCGCCCACATCCGCCATTATATTGCAGGAGATA
>DATBUF010000360.1:0-2094 GCA_036516435.1 Pontibacter sp. | reverse complement strand
GAGTAGCAGATGTGCTCAATTTCCTCAATCAGTTCCTGCATCGTCAGGTCTTTGGAAGCGGCGATCTCCTCCAGGTCTACTTTCTTATCTATTTGCTGAATGATGTAGATCTTGATCTTCGACTTGTTCACCGTAGTTTTCACCACCACATCAGCAGCGGTCACAATGTCGTTTTCCTCTACATACTTGCCAATCATGTCCAGGAACGGCTTTCCGAACTTTTGTACCTTGCCCATACCAACACCGGCTATATGCGCCAGTTCGTCTTTGGTAGTCGGGTACACGGTAGCCATTTCTTTCAGCGACGGATCCTGGAACAGCACGTATGGTGGCAGAGCTTTCTCTTTTGCCAGCTTCTTACGCAGGTTCTTCAGCAGATCAAAGAGTACTTCGTCGTGGCCGGCTGCAGCCTGCGTTTCCTCTTTCTCGGCATCCTCTTTTACTTCCTGCTCAAAGTTATGATCCTTGGTCAGCTCGATTGAGTGCGGCTTCTCGATAAACTCCCGGCCCTTGTCCGTCAGTTTTACCACACCAAAGTTCTCTATGTCTTTCTCCAGGTACTCTGACAGCAACACCTGTCGCAGCACCGAGCTCCAGAACTGCACATCCTGCTCCTTGCCCGCAGCAAATACTTCCAGTTTATCGTGGTCGTAGCTGGTTACGTACTGGTTGCGCAGGCCGGTAAGCACCGCCGTAATGTGTTCTATCCCGAAACGCTCTCCGGTTTGCTGCACTGCTTTTAAGGCAAGCTGCACAGCCTCCTGGCCCTCAAAACGCTCTTTCGGGTGCAGGCAGTTGTCACAGAAGCCACAATCTTTTTCGTAAGCCTCCCCAAAGTAGTGCAGCAACTGCTTGCGGCGGCACACAGCCGAGTCGGCGTAAGCAGCCATTTCCTGCAGCAACAGCTTGGAGTTATCGCGTTCGGTTACAGGTTTATCTTTATTAAATTTCTCCAGTTTAATGATGTCGTCGTAACTATAGAACATCAGGCAGTTGCCTTCCAGCCCATCACGACCGGCACGGCCTGTTTCCTGGTAGTAGCCTTCAATCGACTTCGGCGTATCGTAGTGGATCACAAAGCGTACATCCGGCTTGTCGATTCCCATACCGAAAGCTATAGTTGCCACAATCACATCTACCTCCTCATTCAGGAACGCGTCCTGGTTGGCCATGCGTATGCTGGCATCCAGGCCGGCATGGTATGGCAGGGCTTTTACGTCGTTTACGCGCAGCAGCTCGGCAATCTCTTCTACTTTCTTGCGGCTCAGGCAGTACACGACACCACTCTTGCCTTTATTTTTCTTTACATACTGGATCAGCTGCTTCTTGGTCTTGTGTTTGGGGCGCACCTCGTAGTACAGGTTGGTGCGGTTAAACGACGACTTAAACACAGATGCCTCATCCATTTGCAAGTTACGCTGTATATCCAGCTGCACTTTAGGGGTGGCTGTAGCCGTAAGTGCTATAATCGGCAGGTCGCCGATCTGGTCGATGATGCCACGGATGCGGCGGTACTCCGGACGGAAGTCGTGGCCCCACTCCGAGATACAGTGCGCTTCATCTATAGCAACAAACGAGATATTGGAACTCCGCAGGAATTCTATAGTTTCCTCTTTGGTAAGCGACTCCGGCGCCACGTACAGCAGTTTTACTTCTCCTGCCAGTGTCTCCTTTTTTACTTTGTTGATCTCCGCCTTAGAGAGCGTTGAGTTCAGAAACTGCGCATTCACGCCAAAAGCATTCAGCTGGTCTACCTGGTTTTTCATCAGGGCGATAAGCGGCGAAATAACGATGGCAGTGCCCGGCAGCGACAAAGCAGGCAGTTGATAGCACAACGACTTGCCGGCGCCTGTAGGCATAATCACAAAGGTGTTTTTGCCGCTGATAATGTTGTTTATTATCAGCTCCTGATTTCCTCTGAATTGATTATACCCAAAAACTTCCTTTAATTTGTTTTTGAGATTTACCTCTTTAAGTGACATGTAATTCCTGCAAAAATTAATAACATTGCAACGTACTCATTTAAGCGTACATTAACACAAATTTAACTTGAATCTGATTAATAATATAACCCATATAGCAAAAAAAGTCTTA
>DATBUF010000359.1:0-8980 GCA_036516435.1 Pontibacter sp. | reverse complement strand
TATTTGTTCGGTGAGCTGCTTTACTTCAGCCGCTATATCGTGAGGTGCTGTCATAGGTCGGGGTTATACTTCCCGTAAAAATATCTAAAACAGCTGGAGTGCGCAAAGGCATTTGTAATTGGTTTAGAGTTAATGTTGGTGGTTGGGGTACAGTTGCCGCTGGCTGTTGCCAAACTATAGTTTGCTATCGTTCTATAGTTGACTTTTCTCACAACTGGAGCCAAGCCTGGTGTTTTATAGCCTCTTGTATTCCTGGGAGCTTTACTTGCCCTTTGTGTTATAGTTGGCTTGGCTCTCTCGGGCCGAGCGGCCCCGTCTTCGGGCATCGCGCTGCTGCCTTCTTGCTATCCTCGTGCCTCGGATTGCCTGCGGCACCGCAACAAGTCAAAGGCGCTCAACCCAAAGACTGTGATCTTTCGATAGTAGCTGCTTAACTATAGATTGCAACTATAAGCTCCGACTCTTTCTCGTGGTTGTATTTCCGTAGGGACAGGTAAACCTGTCCGCTCTTGGTCTGGAACTATAAAACTATAGCTGCAACTATAGTTTAGGCTGCTGGCGCGGGTTTGCAACCCGTGTCTTACTATGGTGTTGAGTTTGTAACTCAACTGGACCAGAGGGCCAAACTATAGCCAGCCATAGTAAGAGGCAGCAACTATAAAACTATAGCCATGGCAGTAGCAACGCGGACTAGGAAGTCTGCAGCAGAGAGTTTCGGACACAGATGCCCGAAACAGCACAGGCTCTATAACTATAGTACTGCAACTATGAAACTATAGTCTCAAACTATACCAAGACCTAATCCTGTAAATCTGTAAATCCTGAAAATCCTGATTCAGACAAAAGACTTGATGGACCACAGCAACTATAGAACTATAGCCCAACTACAGCAAAGGCTCAATCCTGAAAATCAACTAAATCCCTCTAATCACTGGTCCGGCTACTTGAGTTTTACGCCGTCAGCAACGAAGCGGAGTTCTTTACTTGGTTCAGTGATAGCTGCAATCTCGGCGGCAGATTTGCCGGCATCTTCAGCATAGTGGCGCTGGTCTTCCACGGAAACTACTTCGTGTTTGGCAGTACCGGTAAACACAACGGTTTTACCCTTAAGGTCTTCAACTGGAAGAAAGAAACCATAGTCCCGGAATGTTACTTTCATGGTGCTGTTATCGGCCAGCTTTACATCCATCCAGCATCCTTTCGACTGGCAGCTTTCTACAATTTCTCCTGTAACGGTTGCCTGCACAGAGTCCGCACCCGCTGCTGCATCCTGAAGCTGTTTTACTGAGAGCAGGTTATCTTCTGTAAAGTTAGCGCCGTATGCACCGGCTTCTGTAGTTGTGGCAGCCTCCTGAGCGGGGGTTGTGTTACTTTGCTGAGAGTTGCAGCTAAACAACAGGCTGCTGGCAAGCATAACAGAGAAGAGGGTCTTTTTCATCACGTTAGGTTCTGGTGGTGATGTAAATATAGTAAATCCAACTGCATGTACAACCCTGATGTAAACTATAGCAACTATAGTATAAGGCGGTTAGCTTAAGGCTTATCTACCCAGCGGGCATTGCTGATGGTTATAAGCAAACGGCCGGTAAGCACTGGCAGGTAGTGTGCCGGTATGCTTGCCTGAAAATTAGCAAGCACCAGGTCGAAATCTGTACCAAAGGTGATTCTGTTTTTTTCAGGGGCAAAGACTACGGCTATGTTCTTCTCGTTTGTGGTGCCCTGCAGGGTAATGGAGGTACGCCTCCGGATCGGCTCAGCGTAGGTCCTGCCCCCGTTCACAATTTCCTTCGGCACATCTATCACGAAAGTGAATTCAGGAAACCGGGCTCCGTAGAGTACGTCGTAAACCATTCCCGCAGGTATAGTGTCGCTGGCTGGCAGCAGCGAATTGACAAGTACACTACATTCCAGTTGTTCGGTAGCTCTGTTGTAACGGACCAGCAAATCCTGAGACCTGAACTCGTATCTGCCTTTAGCCCCTTCCAGGGTAACCGTGATCAGGTTCCTGCCTGTAAAAGGCTGCCGTGTTTGCGCCTGCGCAGGTGGGTAGCCGGAGCCTACGAAAAGAAGCAGAAAGCCTAAAAACGGGAGGAGAATTTTCGCATACATAGTAGTGTGGTTTTCTTATATCCTATAACGGAGACCGCCCTGGCAGGGTAGTCGCAGGTAGCTTAATTTTGAGGAAAATTATTCCTCGTATACGCTCCCGGAAAGTATATTCAGTGGGCTGCATGCAAAACAATCCATAATCCGTATAGGTATATAAAGTGACTTTTACTTACAACTGTTTTGCGCCTGCTGAGAAGGCGTGTGGTGGAATCGGCCAATGGATTCAGACAAAAAAAACAAAGTCGGAAGCAGACAGCTGTCTGCATTTAAACAGATCGAGCGCATGCACCCGATCCGGATGCTGCTGTACCTGAGCATGGTGGGGATTGGAGTTTTATTCCTGATTCTGCTTATTGCGTTTGTGCGTACAGGTGGTTTTCATTCGGAACTGGTGCAGGTGCCAAAGTTCTTCAGTGTAAGCACTTTGTTGCTGTTGTTCAGCAGTTATACCATGAGCCGTATTCCGGGTATCTACCGGAAAGACAAGCTTCATAAAATGGCCCGTTACCTGGGCACCACGTTGTTTCTGGGCCTCCTGTTTATTGGCGCGCAACTGCTGGGCTGGCGCGAGATGCAGGATGCAGGCATTAGTTTCAGCGGAAAAGCTTCTGGCACCTACCTGTACCTGATCTCTGCCCTGCATATTCTGCACCTGGTTGGGGGTATTATTTTCCTGTCGTTTCTCTTCTTTAAAACAGCGCACATGGCCTCCGACAGCATCAGGAGCCTGATCTACATTCGCGACCCCTACCGGCAACTACAACTCGCCATGGTGTGCAGTTACTGGCACTACCTTGACTTTATGTGGTTGGGCCTGTACCTGGTCTTTCTATTTATATTTTGATAGATTAGTAAAGCTCAAGTCTGCGCCAGACTTAATATTACAGGCTGTTCACTAAAATCTTAATGAGCTATAGTTGATTCAGGCAGACGTAAGGAGGCATTGTCTCATCAGTCAGTTTGTGGCTGCAATGTGGCCATGAGCAAATCGGCAAAGGGGAGGGGCGTACTGAAATGCGGATCTTTAAAACCATCGGCTATTAACCTGATGTAACCGGGGTGCTGGTTTATACTGGTAAAATCGAGCAGGATATTGCCATACTGCTGGTTGCAGAGCGCACTTTCGGGCAGGTTAACGGGTATGGGCGTAAGGTAGTAAGTTTCGATGCGTTGTTTGAAACGGGGGTGGGGAAGGCAGCGAATGTCGGCACTGCGTAGCTTGTAGCCGTGCTGCAGCACCTGGTCTTTCAGGTAATCAAAAAAGAATGAAAAATCATCAGCCTGTATAGCCGGATTATGGAAGAATACAGCGCCGTGGCGGTGCTGCTCCTTTACCAGCTGCACCCGGTAATTTCCGTCGATACCTGCTTTTTTATAGTGATAAGCCTTGTAGAAGCTGCCGGCAAGCACGGCGCAATCTTTTTGCTGAAGCCAGGCAATATACCTGGCCTTGTAGCGTTTTGATCGCTGCAGTTTGGTGCAGGCTGGCTTATTGCTAAAAAGCCCCAACAATCGTTTTAAAAATCCGTTTAACGACATTTAGTAAATCAAACTAATAATTACCACCCTGAACAGTTTAGAAACCTACACACACTTCAGGAGTTAATTACTTTTAACTGATACCTCTTTACTTCTGGTCTTATCACACCGTTAGCCAGGCAGACTTTGTACATAAACCAGAGATGCCGGTTATGGTTTAACTTATAGCTATAAGAAAAATGGTTGCACAGGAATTAGAACTAAAAAAAAGGCTGCTACAGGAATGCACAAAGTTGCTGAACACACAGATAAAAGCGGCCAAAGATGCGATGGATGATGCGCAGGAAAGCGCCAACGAGCATCAAGGGGCAATTGAAGACAAGTTTGAGTCGTTCAGGGAGGCCTGCCAGATACAACGCGACATGTACGCCCGCCAGCTCGATGAGCTGATTACGACCATGGGTGTGCTTCGCCGCATCAATGCTACCAAGGAGAGCAAGGAGGTAGCCTTCGGGGCAGTGGTGCAGACATCGTTGCAGAATTATTTCATCGGGGTAAGTATCGGGCAGATAGAGCTGGATGGGGAAACCTATTATGCTATCTCGGGAATGTCGCCGGTGTTTAAGGCGATGGCTGGTAAAACTGCAGGCGAGACCTTTGAGTTTAGAGGACAGGAATACAAGATTGAACAGGTTTTTTAACCGGAACACAACCTTTTGGCGCAAAATGCAGTTAAAAGGGTGGTAAAGGGTTAAAAAGAAAGGCTGGCATTTGTGCCAGCCTTTCTTTGTTTATAATCGGCTATAGTTTACTTTATGCGTGTCCAGTTCTGGGTTCTGCCTATCAGCGAAATACCGATGTAGCCTTTTACTTCCATTTTATCCTTGCCTGTCATTTTCATGTAGCAGGAGTACGTTTTGCCGCTTTCCGGATCGTAAATAGTACCGTCGTCCCATTTGTTGCCGCCGCTGTACTTAAAGTCTTTCATAAAATCCAGGCCAACTAATGGGCGGTCGCGCATACTTTTATCGGGGTTGTTCTCATCTACTTTAGGCTTGCCGTTTCGCAGGGGCTCTTTCAGTGTCACGATTTTACCACACAGTTTATCGCCGCATTTATAAATTTCAAAGCGGGCTTTCCCGTCCTCGTTTGTCCAGGTGCCAATTGGTGACAGCTTTTGTGCCCATGCGCAGGTGCCAAGCAGCATGAGCACGACTAGTGCAAGCAGATGTTTTTTCATGATCGAATTTTTGGTTGATGTTTATTGAACGTAAAATACTAATTATTTTTGATTTAGGATAATGGTAATGTCAGCACTTCAAAATTATAAACTATAGCATCTATTTATTTAGTAAATCAAAAGTTATGCCTTAAACTATAGGTTACCGTTGCTGCGTTAAAGAGTGCTAATTTATAGTTAATTGTGATACAATGTGTTACGATTAATTTGTGCGTAATTTATGCGCCAGGCCATATTTCAGGATATCCTGCATCGCTTCCGCAACTATAAATAATTAAAAAAATAGCAGAAACCTTGTGAACTTAAAGCCGTTCTTTTACCTTTAGATAATAATGAATGTAGCGAGTGCTACGGCTCTGGTCTGACAACCTTACTCAACATCTGGTCGGAGGCTCAGGGTTTATGTTGGACTATAGAGAAAGGAGGTACAAATGTCTAATCCCAAACAAGTTTTTTCGAGCCTAAGTAATTGCATTCACCTAAACAGTGAGTCGGCTTCGTAAACGGGATTTTGCTGTTTGCACAGCTTAATATTACTGAAGGTCTACGGATGATAACCTGAACCACAGGGAGTCGCTCGTTAAGACTTTTTAGGATTCTGAAACACCTGGTGTAACTTGACGGGCTACATCAGGTGTTTTGCTTTTAGCCCCTTCTATAGTTTACAGATCGTCTTTAAAGATCGTATTGTTGCGCAGTCGGCGCTCCTTCAGAAAGGTGCCCACATAAACTCCAACTGCAATCACGCAACTCAGACCCATCAGCAGCAACAGTAGCTGCTGCACATTCCAACTCCCACCAACTACATTTAACGGTACACTTGCTACCAGTGCAGCCAGCAACGTAAGTGAGGTTACTGTATGTTTTACAAATCTGTTGTGCCGGCGCAGGTGGTAGGTACAGGCCAGCAGCATGAGGCCCAGGCCAGGTGCTACGAGCGCCACCGCAGGCCGACCGGGGTGCAGCAGGTAAACAGCAGTGCCTGCAACTATAAGTATAGCTGCATTTATACTGTTCATGGTTGGTGGGCTTATCATCAGGTAAGCGTAGTTGGTACAAGTTTATGTACGCAGAAACACCTCCACGCTTTACACGGGCACCCTTAATTACAGCACACGCCTTACTTCCAGAAAGCGCACATCATAACGGGTGCCCTGCACTTGGCTTATTTTAACACCACCGTTAGAAGAGGAATGTATGAACCGGATGGTATCGCCGGGTTCCGAGATCACAATGCCCACATGCCCTGGCTCACGGACTGCCTCATTTGTTCCTGTAAAAATAACCAGGTCGCCGGGAGCAGCTTCTGTTTTGGCTACCGCAACACCTTCATCAGCCTGCAATGCCGAAGAATGTGGTACTGCTATGTGCTGCGATTCAAAAACGTGTGTTACAAAACCGGAACAATCGAACCCGTCGGGGGAAGTGCCGGCATACTGGTACGGAGTGCCCATCAGGGTAAAGGCATAGGCGATCAGGTCCTGCGCTTCGGAACCGGAACTATAGTTTCCTGCATGCTCGCGCGGCGTTCCCATGCTTACCCAGTCAGCGTCTGTAACAGACTGTTCAGAGGGTTCAACTGCTGTACTGTTGGCTGGAGATCCTGCGTCCTGGCTATAGAATCTATAGTCCGAGAACAGAAGTACTGCTAACAGCAGCAGGGGAGAGAGTATCAGGAGAAAGTTCTTTTTCATAGCTAAAGTAGTTTGTGGTATGCTGTATTGCCAATTTTATGCCAAAGCAACTATAGTTGTGTTCTCGTCAAGTCGTTTTGCAGCTTTACTGAGGTTGGCATTCTATTGCATGTAGTTCACCCTTAACAAGTTACCTTTCACCAGCTTTCGCGGATAGTGCTAAACAAATGCAACTGCTTTTGAGGTGAATTTGTATTACTAATAATATTTTTGTAATATAATCTTATACTAAACGATGTAATGATGCTCTATAGTTCAGAAACTCTTGTAGTGGAGGTACCGGCAGACAAGGATTGGGTGTGTGTGGTTTGTACAGCAGCGTGCAACTATAGTTCTTTTAAGGCTGGAATGCTGGAGGCACTGGCATACGTAAAGCAGCATGGCATAGACTCCTGGCTGCTTGACTTCAGGTGCATTGATCATCTTGGAGAGGAAGAAGAAACCTGGTTACAGGTACAGTTATTTCCGCAGCTGATGATGCTGGGGCACGAGCACTACTTTGCGGTGGTAGTGTCAGAGAAATGCTATAACAACCTGTTGCAGGAAGTCGGAGCCTACGGACTCAGGAGCTACAATTCTTTTATCATCATCAATACTTTTTTGAGAAGCATGAGGCAGAAGAGTGGCTGCGGATGCAACGGCTGAGCCATGCCGGCTAACCCGTCCTAGTAAGCAGGATTTTGAAAAAAAACAGAATTGTTGTAACATGCTTGTTGAACAAAACTCAACTTAACGCATGTTTTCAAAACCCTATCCGTACAAAACCATTTTTATAGTCTTTCTGCTGCTGGTCAGCTCAGCAGCACCCGCTCTGGCAGCAGGATTACGTTACACCCTCGAAATGCCCCAGCCGCACACCCATTACTTTGAGGTGAGCGCCACGCTGGAAGGAGCCCGTAAAAAATACATCGATTTTACCATGCCTGTCTGGGCGCCCGGATCTTACCTGGTGCGCGAATTCCCGAAAAATGTAGAAGGCTTTGAAGCTACCGATGGCGCTGGCAAAGTATTGAAGTCCGAGAAAATCGATAAAAACACCTGGCGTGTATACAACAACAGAGCCTCAGCAGTAGAGATAAAGTATAAGGTTTATGCCTATGAGCTTTCTGTACGTACCAGCTACCTCGATGCTTCGCATGGCTATGTGAATGGCACCAGCATGTTTATGTACCCGGAGGGTTTCGAAAAGCAGGCGGGCACACTCACAGTAAAGCCGCATAAAACCTTTGGTAAAGTATCAACAGGCCTGCAGGCTACAGGCAAGTTCACGTATAGTTTCCCGAACTATGATGTGCTGGCCGACTCGCCTATAGAAATAGGGAACCACGAAGTATATACGTTTGAGGCAGGTGGTGTACCGCACGAGGTAGCGATGTACGGAGAGGGCAACTATAACCCGGAGCGCCTGCTGGCCGACATGAAGCGGGTAACTGAGGAAGCCATCTCTATCATGGGAGAGCTACCTATAGATCGCTATGTATTTATAGTTCACAACCTGCAGCGCGGCGGTGGCGGTTTGGAGCACCTTAATTCCACTACCCTGCAAACCAGCCGCCTGAGCTATGGCACCGAAAGTGGTTACATAGGCTTCCTGAGCTTAGTGGCGCACGAGTACTTTCACCTCTGGAATGTGAAGCGTTTACGCCCGGTGCCACTTGGTCCCTTTAACTATAACGAAGAAAACTATACCCGCCTGCTATGGGTGTCAGAGGGCATTACCAGCTACTACGACGACCTGATTGTGCGCCGTGCAGGACTAATGCCGGAGCAGCATTACCTGGACATAGTAGCCGGCAGCATCAATTCGGTAGAGAATACACCGGGTAATAAAGTACAGCCGGTAAGCGAGTCCAGCTTTGATGCGTGGATCAAGTATTATCGCCAGAACGAAAACTCCAATAATGCGGAAGTTTCCTACTACACAAAGGGTGGCCTGCTGGGGCAACTGCTTAACATGGAGATCCTGAAGAGCACCAACGGTACCAAAAGCCTGGACGACGTAATGCGAACTATGTACAACCGCTACTATAAACAACTGAATCGCGGGTACACCGAGAAAGAGTTTCAGGCCGCTGTAGAGCAGGTAGCGGGGCACAAAATGGATGACTTTTTTGCAAACTATGTATACGGCACCAAGTCGCCGGACTATAGCGACTACTTTAAGGCAGCCGGTTTACGCCTGGTTAACCTGAACGAGGGTGCCAACACAGGCAGCTGGGGTGCTACAACTACTTACACCGATGGCCGGTTAACAGTAACTGGTGTTACGCGCGGCAGCAGCGCTTATGAAGGCGGCCTGAACGTGAAAGACGAGATACTAGCCATAAATGGATACCGGGTTACAAACGACCTGGACCGCTACATAGCAGGCCTGCAGCCTGGAGAGGAACTGGAGGTACTGATTGCACGCGATGGTATTTTGCAGGCATTGCAGATAGAAGTACTAAAGGACACACGC
>DATBUF010000358.1:0-5023 GCA_036516435.1 Pontibacter sp. | reverse complement strand
AACAAAAGCAAGAAAAGTGGGTATTAATATATGGTTTTCAGTCCTACGCATTGCAATTTAGATTGATTCAAAATACGCTATTTAATTGTTTTATACAGGCCCCACTCGTACCTTTGAGCATTTAATATTGCTTAACTATTTAACCTCTAACTAATACAGATGAATTGGTTTACTAAAACGTTTTCCAGTACAGTAGGACGCAAGATCGTTATGTCGATCACGGGTCTGTTCCTCTGCTCCTTTCTGGTGGTTCACCTTGTAGGTAACCTGCAGCTTTTTAAAGATGACGGAGGGCTTGCCTTTAACGTTTACTCGGAGTTCATGGGCCACAACCCTGTTATCCGCGTGATGGAGATCGTCCTGCTGCTTGGCTTTGTATTCCACATTTACGATGCCCTGGTGCTGACGCGCCGCAACCAGGCTGCCCGTCCTGTAGGGTATGCCAACAACCACCCGGAAGAAAACAGCACCTGGTCATCCCGTAACATGGGCCTGCTGGGCACGATTATTCTGGTATTCCTGATCATCCACCTGTACAATTTCTTCTGGCGTGCCCGCTTCGGCGAGCTTCCGCTTGACTCGGCAGGTGTACCGGACCTGTTCCTGGTTGTACAGCAATCATTTCAGGAGTGGTGGTACGTAGCAATCTATGTTATTGCCATGGTGGCACTGGCTTATCACCTGATCCACGGTTTTCAGAGCGCTTTCCAGTCGCTGGGCCTGAACCACAAGAAGTACACGCCTTTCATCCAGAAAGTTGGTTATGCTTTTTCGGTGCTAGTAAGCCTTGGCTTTGCTATTATTCCGCTCTACTTCTATTTCTTCAAATAAAATAAGATTCTATAGTTATATGATATTAGATTCTAAAATCCCTGAAGGGCCATTGGCTGAGAAATGGGACAAGCATAAATTTAACGTGAAGCTGGTTAACCCGGCTAACAAACGTAAATACGATGTTATAGTAGTTGGGACCGGGCTTGCCGGTGCTTCTGCTGCTGCAACCCTGGGCGAGCTGGGCTATAATGTAAAGGCCTTCTGCTTTCAGGATTCTCCACGCCGTGCGCACTCTATTGCGGCACAGGGTGGTATAAACGCCGCGAAGAACTACCAAAACGACGGCGACTCTATTTTCAGACTTTTCTACGATACCATCAAAGGTGGTGACTACCGCGCTCGTGAAGCAAACGTGTACCGCCTGGCACAGGTATCTGTTGATATCATTGACCAGTGTGTGGCGCAGGGTGTGCCATTTGCCCGTGAATACGGCGGCCTTTTAGCAAACCGCTCTTTTGGTGGTGCGCAGGTGTCGCGTACGTTCTACGCCCGTGGCCAAACGGGTCAGCAGCTGCTGCTGGGTGCTTACTCTGCCCTGAACCGCCAGATAGCGTACGGCAAAGTTAAAATGTACCCGCGCACCGAGATGCTGGACCTGGTAATGGTGGATGGCAAAGCACGCGGTATTGTGGTTCGTAACCTGATCACAGGTAAAATTGAATCGCATAGCGCACATGCTGTTGTACTGGCTACAGGCGGTTACGGCAACGTATTCTTCCTGTCAACCAACGCCATGGGCTCTAACGCTACCGCGGCCTGGAGAGCGCACAAAAAAGGTGCTTTATTCGCTAACCCATGCTTCACACAGATTCACCCGACCTGTATTCCGGTTTCCGGCGATTACCAGTCTAAGCTGACGCTGATGTCTGAGTCGTTGCGTAACGATGGCCGTGTGTGGGTACCTAAAACAGTAGAAATTGCGCAGCGCCTGCGCAAAGGTGAGATCAAAGTAAGCGACATAAAAGAAGAAGACCGCGACTACTACCTGGAGCGTAAGTACCCGGCATTCGGTAACCTGGTACCACGCGACGTGGCCTCCCGTAACGCCAAACTGGTATGCGACGAAGGACGTGGTGTAGGTGCTTCTGGCCTTGCCGTTTTCCTTGACTTTGCTGATGCCATTAAGCGCGATAGTCAGGCTACAGTTGCAGCAAAGTATGGCAACCTGTTCGAAATGTATGAGAAGATTACGGACGAGAACCCATACGAGAACCCAATGCGCATCTACCCTGCCGTACACTATACCATGGGTGGCCTTTGGGTAGACTATAACCTGATGACCAACATCCCGGGCTTATACGCAACCGGTGAGTGTAACTTCTCTGACCACGGTGCAAACCGCTTGGGTGCATCTGCTCTGATGCAGGGTCTGGCGGATGGTTACTTCGTTATACCTTACACTATCGGCGATTACCTGGCGCAAATGCCTGCTGCTAAAATTGGTACGGAGCACCCTGCCTTCAAAGAGGCAGAACAGGATGTAATTGCTAAAAACCAGCAACTACTTTCTATTAACGGTACCCGCACTGTAGATGATTTCCATAAGGCACTTGGCCACATTATGTGGGAGTACTGCGGTATGGCCCGTAATGCCGAAGGCCTTCAGTTTGCTAAACAGGAAATCCGTAAGCTGCGCGATGAGTTCTGGCGTAATGTAAAAGTGGTTGGTGTAAACGAAGAACTGAACATTACCTTAGAGAAAGCCAACCGCGTTGCCGACTTCCTGGAACTTGGCGAGCTGATGGTTGATGACGCCCTGCACCGTAATGAATCATGTGGTGGTCACTTCCGTGAGGAGTACCAGACGCCTGAGAACGAAGCCCTGCGCGACGATGAGAACTTTGCTTATGTAGCAGCCTGGGAGTTTACAGGTGTGGGCAATGACCCTGTGCTGCACAAAGAGGATCTCGAGTTCGAGAACGTGAAGCTAACGCAGCGTAGCTATAAGTAATTAATTAAAAATTATGGATTAAAAATTATGAGTTACGGGTGGCCTCACTCATGCATCATTCATAACTATAATTTATAATTCAGAATTCGTAATTCATAATTGATAAAGAAATGGCTGGAAGTAATCCAAATGCTAAACCAATGGACCTGACACTCAAGGTTTGGCGCCAAAAAAATAGAGAATCTGCAGGTGCTATGGTAACATACCCTGTAAAAGGCATTTCACCGGATATGTCGTTCCTGGAAATGCTGGATGTATTGAACGAAGACCTGCTGCTGCGCGGTGAGGACCCGATCGCGTTCGACCATGACTGCCGTGAAGGTATTTGCGGTATGTGCAGCCTGTTCATTAACGGTCGTGCGCATGGTCCGGAACGGGGTACAACTACCTGCCAGCTGCACATGCGTCATTTTAAAGACGGCGATACCATTACCATCGAACCATGGAGAGCAGCAGCTTTCCCGGTTCATAAGGACCTGGTAGTAGACCGTTCAGCTTTCGACCGTATTCAGCAGGCCGGAGGGTATGTATCTGTAAACACCGGTGGTGTACCTGATGCCAACGCTATTCCTATTCCGAAAACTGTAGCTGATAAAGCGTTTGATGCGGCTACCTGTATCCAGTGTGGCGCTTGTGTGGCCGCCTGTAAAAACGCTTCGGCTATGCTGTTTGTAAGTGCTAAGGTTTCGCAGCTGGCTATGTTGCCACAAGGCCAGGCAGAACGCAAAACCCGCGTCGAGAATATGGTAAACCAGATGGATATCGAAGGTTTCGGCGCTTGTACCAACATCGGTTCCTGCGCTGCAGAGTGCCCGGTAGGTATATCGCTGGAGAACATTGCCATGCTGCGCAGAGAGTACATCTCAGCCACGGCAACTTCGGAAAATCTGGCATAATCAGAATTGAATAACCAAGAAAGGCGGTACAGCAATGTTACCGCCTTTTTTGTTTTACCAACTTTGCTGTCTAATATTGCTGACCAAAGCAGCTACTGATAACTTTACATTGCCAGAGCTGTTATAAACAGTAGAGAACTACCAGCATATGATTACATTAATTTCAGGCACAAACCGCCCTGAATCAAATAGTATAGCGATTGTGAATATGTACGCCAGGCTGCTTGAGCAACATGGCGAACCGTATCAGATTCTCGACCTGGCTCAGCTGCCTGCGGATTTTACCACAACGGCCCTGTACGATAATGTTGGTAAGAATCCGGAGTTTAACAAACTAGCTGAGATGATTGCTAACGCTGATAAGTTCGTGTTTGTAGTACCGGAGTATAACTCTTCTTTCCCGGGTGTTTTAAAAGCCTTTATAGACGGTCTGGCTTACCCGAATACCTTCCGTAACAAGAAAGGTGCTTTAATTGGTTTGTCTTCAGGCATGCAGGGTAGTGGCCTTTCACTGAGCCATCTGTCAGACATCCTGAACTACCTGGGAATGCACGTAATGGCCATGCGTTTAAAACTGGCGCATATTGAGCAGAATTTTAATGGTCAGGAGCTAACCAACCAGCTATACCAGGAGTTACTGGAGCAACATGTTGAGCAGTTCCTGAAGTTCTAAGTTCCGCTTCACCGCATTGCCTTAGTATAGGCAATGCTTTGTGCTGCTGTTGGTGTGATGTTAGTTACTATTTAGTTTGAACTAAACTATAGTTGAGGCTATATGCTACTGGCTATAGTTGTTATTGGTCGAGGTCGCGTTCTGAACAAGCCCTAAACCAATGCTCCACTTTGCAGTTGACTACAGTTGCTGTCTTGAACCAAGCCTGTTGTGCTATAGTGCTATAGTTACAACTTGCCATAAGCCGTTGTTTCATAGCCATAGTTCATCCTCAGTTTTACTTACCCTTTGTTTTATAGTTAAGTTGACTCTCTCGGGCCGAGCGGCCCCGTCTTTGGGCATCGCGCTGCTGCCTTCTTGCTATCCTCCTGCGTCGGATTGCCTGCGGCACCGCAACAAGTCAAAGGCGCTCAACCCAAAGACTGTGATCATCTTGATAGTTGCTGCTATAGTTAACTGAGAAGCTATAGTTGCATCGCCTTGCTCGTGGTGGTAGTTCTGTAGGGACAGGTCGCGACCTGTCCGCTCTTGGTCTGGAACTATAACACTATAGCTGCAACTATAGCAATAGCAGGAAGTCCCCCTTTGAAGGGGCGAAGGGGGATGTTAAAACAGCGACTATAGAACTATGGCTTTCTAACTATAGCAGTCAGTAGTCTGCTGGCGCGG
>DATBUF010000357.1:0-2233 GCA_036516435.1 Pontibacter sp. | reverse complement strand
GAGAAGCTATAGTTACATAGCTTTTCTCGTGGTGGTAGTTACGAGGGGACAGGTAAACCTGTCCTGCTCGCGGTCTGGAACTATAGAACTATAGCTCTCAACTATAGCTAAAGCTCGATTGCTGGCGCGGGTTTGCAACCCGTGTCCTTTTTATAGTATCGGATTCGCAATATGACTGGCCGAACGGGCTAAACTATAGCATACGCCTCAGCTCCCTTCCCACAAGATCCTTCCAGAATGACAGAGAAGTGAGCTGATTGCTGTAAGCAGAAACTATAGAACTATAGCAACAGCCGCAGTAACGCGGACTAGGAAGTCCGCAGCAGAGTGACTTCGGACATGGATGACCGCAACAGCACGTGATTTGTAACTATAGCACTATAGCCTCAACTATAGCAAGAGTCTAATCCTGAAAATCTGTTTAATCTCTCTAATCACTGGTTCAGCCAGCTATGCTTTTCCTAACAGCCTGGCTACGTACTTGCCGATAATGTCGAATTCCAGGTTAACGGTGTCGCCGGGCTTTACTGCATGCAGGTTAGTGTGTTCGTAGGTGTATGGGATAATGGCCACCGAAAAGCGGTCTTCCTGAGAATCCACTACCGTCAGACTGATGCCGTTTACGCAGATGGAGCCTTTCTCTACGGTTACGTTGCCGGTGCTAGTGTCGTAAGAGAAAGTGAATTTCCAGCTGCCGTTCTCGTCTGTAACACTTTCGCAAATACCAATCTGGTCTACGTGGCCCTGCACCACGTGCCCGTCGAAACGGCCGTTTGCCTGCATGCAACGTTCCAGGTTCACTACATCGCCTACCTGCAGGTTATTCAGGTTTGTTTTCTTCAGTGTCTCGTCTATGGCAGTTACAGTATAAGTATCACCTGCTATAGCTACTACCGTAAGACACACACCATTATGTGCTACGCTCTGGTCTATCTGCAACTCCTGCGTAATTCCAGACGAAAGTGTAAAGTGCTTGTTGGCAGCCTCTTCTCTGATGGCTTCTACCTTGCCTAAAGTCTCGATTATTCCGGTAAACATAGTCTGCTTTTTTATCTTCCAAAGATACGTTATTCCGCCACCCTCCTGAAAAGTAATCTGGTATTTAAGAGGGTTTATAGTTTAAAATGGCCTATTTTCTTTATTTTCGCATAAAATAACCCTTTGCCCTGCAGGCAGTAAGTATAATTAGAGCCAAGGTAAGACTGATTATGGAAACAGATCTGTATAAACACAAAGGTATGCGCCGGGCACTGGTGCAGCAGCTACGTCAGAAAGGAATTCGTGATGAACGCGTGCTGGCTGCCATCGAAACTGTGCCGCGCCACTTCTTCTTCGAGAAGGCTTTTGTGGAGCAGGCTTACCAGGATAAGGCATTCCCGATTGGTGAAGGGCAGACCATTTCGCAACCATATACCGTTGCTTTCCAGTCTGAACTGCTCCGGTTGCGGCCCACCGATAAAGTGCTGGAGATTGGTACCGGTTCCGGCTACCAGTGCTGTGTGCTGTTGCAGATCACCCCTAATGTGTATACCATCGAGTACAACAAGGTACTTTATGATCGTACCCGCCGCTTCTTCGCTAAATATGGTTTAAAGCCACACGTTTTCCATGGCGATGGCTCAGAGGGTTTGCCCCAGCATGCCCCGTTCGATAAAATTATAGTTACCGCCGGTGCGCCCATAGTGCCTCGCAGCCTGCTCAAACAACTCAATGTGGGTGGTATACTGGTAATACCGGTTGGCAACGAACAAAGCCAGAAAATGCTCCGCATTACCCGCGTGTCTGAGGAAGAGTTTGAACGGGAAGAGTTTGCCGACTTTAAATTTGTACCACTCCTGGGCCGCGAAGGCTGGGATGCTGCTTCCTAAAGCTTATCAGCACTTATTACCGGCTCAAAAACTATAGCACATTTTTTGTTTGGATGCGCTTCTTCTATCTTTGTACAAAGATTTAAACACCACTATGCGTAAACAGAAAAAAGTAAGCGACTCCTATGTGATCATGACCGAACTGGTATTGCCCAACGATACCAACACCCTGAACAACCTGATGGGGGGTAGAATGATGCACTGGATGGATATTGTATCGGCGATTGCTGCCCAAAAACACTCTAACCGTATAGTGGTTACTGCTTCCGTAGACAACGTGTCGTTTAAAGAAAGTATTAAGCTGGGCAATGTTGTTACCCTCGAAGCTAAAGTAACCCGTGAGTTTGCTTCTTCCATGGAGGTGC
>DATBUF010000356.1:0-3254 GCA_036516435.1 Pontibacter sp. | reverse complement strand
TCGGCCTCCTCCCCGAACATTTTCAGGGTTTTATTTACAAGGCTCTTCACTATAGCTTTGTTTTCGGCCCAGTTCAGATCCTGCTCTTCAAACAAAGATTGTAAAGTTTTTTCTTTAAAGATAATGTTTTTATAAATATGTTTCACCACTTCAAAGTCGTCAGACAGCGTTGGTGAAGGGTTTTTAAGGTAGGCCAAGAACACCTCGTCCTGCTTCAGCACGGTGCGGTATACCTGTGCAATCTCACTAACATCGGAGCCCCAGTTAATGTTTCGGCGGATGATGTGCTGCTGATAGGACTTGTTGTTTAAGATGCGCTCCACCAGCTGGTTACGCAGGAATTGTTTTACATCCGGCCCCTTAGCTTCAGTAAAGCGCTTGCTGCGTTTCTCTTCCTCTTCGCGCACCAGGTCGTTAAGCACCTGCAGTAGTTGCAGGTTAGCCAGGTAGTGGTCGTAGATGCGCTCTACGGCATTCAGCATCTGGTTGTGGTAAAAACGCAGATCTTTCCTGGTCTGGTTCTGGTAGCTAACTATAGCCCGGTTTACCGCATCCACTATCTCTTTTTCTGCATCTTCTGCATCAAACTGGCGCTTCTCGTACCATTCTTTAAACAGCAGTGTCGCGATCTGCTTTCTTCCTTCGAGTAGCTTTTTGTCCTGCACTTCCATCGTATTTAGATCTGGTGCAAAGTCTTCTCCTATCTGGTCCAGCGCCAGCAGATAGTCAGAACCTTCGGCCTGCATATAAGCATATATCGATTGCATGGCTTTGATTCGTAGTGTTCTGCGGTTAAGCATAATTTTTTATAAAGAACGAGTGTGTTGTAATAGTAATTTTATAGTTGTGTGCAGCGCACTGGCATTGTTATAGACAGGCTGCAAGGCAGGCTACTTATAACACAATGGTAGTGGTACGGACTTAAAGCAAAAGTGCTACAGTTACTGCAGCACTTTTACCAATTATAGCCAGATCGACTTAGTATTTAGATTTAATCTTGCTGATGCTATCGATACGTTTTTCAGCCATCTTCATAGCTGCCAGCTGGTTATGAATACCTTCTTTCTCAGCCAGTTCAAAAATATCCAGGGTATAGCCATAGATACGCTCTGTCTGGGCGTAAGCGCTTTCACGGTTGTAACCGATCAGCTCAGAGTATACGTTGATCAGACCACCGGCATTGATCAGGAAGTCCGGCGCATAAATAATGCCTTTCTCTACCAGCGCAGGACCGTGTACCTCTTCGTTGCGAAGCTGGTTGTTGGCGCTACCTGCAATTACCTGGCACTTCAGGCGGGCTATAGTTGCATCGTTTATAGTGGCACCCAGGGCGCAAGGCGAGTAAATGTCTACATCCAGGTCATAGATCTCATCCATGCCTACTACTTTGGCACCATACTTACCGGAAATTTCACGCAGACGGTCTTCGTAGATGTCGGTGATGAAGATCTGTGCATTTTCTTTGGCAAGCAGCTCTACCAGGTAACCACCTACGTGGCCCACACCCTGCACAGAGATTTTTTTACCTTCCAGAGAATCAGAACCGAAGGCTTTTTTAGCAGCCGCTTTCATACCCATGTAAGTTCCGTAAGCAGTTACCGGCGAAGGGTCGCCGCTACCGCCCATAGACTCAGGCAAACCAGCCACGTGATCTGTTTCCATCTTGATGTACTCCATATCTTTTGTAGTGGTTCCTACGTCTTCGGCAGTAATGTAAGCACCATTCAGGTTCTTCACAAAACGGCCATAACGGCGCATTAACGCCTCAGACTTATCTTTTTTGGCATCGCCAATGATTACTGCTTTACCACCACCCAGGTTAAGACCAGAGATGGCTGCCTTATAGGTCATCCCTCTTGACAGGCGAAGCACATCATCCAACGCTTCTGCATCAGAGGCGTAAGACCACATACGCGTACCACCCAGTGCAGGGCCCAGTACCGTGTTGTGGATACCGATGATAGCCTTCAGGCCAGTGTCGTGGTCATGGCAGAAAACAACTTTCTCGTGGTTGTATTCTGAAATCTGACCGAAGATAGAGTTGTCTTTCTTCAGTTCTACTTCTTTAATTTCGACCATTTATGAAATTGGTTTAGTGTTATCTTATCTTTGCGCCGAAGAGTGCAGCTAACTATCCCCTTTTGCGCTGCAAAATTAATTCTTTTTTTGATTTATTCAATTTGTACTTTGCATCTCCTCGTAAAAGGCCATAGGCTTTAATTACTTATTGTGAAATCGTTACGCTACTTAAACAAATACCTGCTCAAGTATAAATTCCGCCTTTTCTGGGGGCTGGTGTTTATCGTTATTTCCAACTTTTTCCAGATACTGCCCGCCCAGATCGTGCGCTATGCTTTTGACCTGATAAAAGAAGGCATAAACCTGCACAACTTGTACGAAGGCATGGCACAGCAGGGCATGATTTATGAAATTTTTGCTAAAAGCATACTGGTATATGGCGTCGTAATTCTGGTAATGGCGCTGCTGCGGGGTGTGTTCCTGTTTTTTGTGCGGCAAACTATAATTGTCATGAGCCGCCTGGTAGAAAACGACCTGAAAAATGAGATTTACGAGCACTACCAGAGCCTGCCCCTCAGCTTTTACCGAAAAAACAACACCGGTGACCTGATGTCGCGCATTTCGGAAGACGTGAGCCGCGTGCGCATGTACCTGGGCCCCGCCATTATGTATGGCCTTAACCTGGTGGTGCTGTTCCTGATGGTAATTCCGTACATGCTGTCGGTAAACGTAAAACTGACACTTTATACTTTGATTCCGCTGCCGATACTGGCCATCAGCATTTACTATGTCAACAACATCATCGAGCGGAAATCAGACGAAATACAGCGGAGCCTTGCGGGCATCACTACTTTTGTACAAGAAGCTTTCTCTGGTATCAGGGTACTCAAATCGTTTGTACGTGAAGACGACTCGCATGCCAACTTTACCACTGCCAGCAACACCTACAAAGAAAAATCGCTGGACCTGAACTTTGTAAACTCGCTATTTTTCCCGCTTATACTTTTCCTGGTGGGCCTGAGCACGATCATCACCATTTACATTGGTGGCCAGGAGGTGATAAACGGAACTATAACCACCGGTAACATAGCCGAATTCATCATTTACGTGAACATGCTTACCTGGCCTGTAACTTCCCTGGGCTGGACGGCGAGCCTGGTGCAACGGGCAGCGGCCTCGCAGGCACGCATCAACGAGTTTCTGCACACCAAAAACGACATTGTTTCCCGTGAAAA
>DATBUF010000355.1:0-2105 GCA_036516435.1 Pontibacter sp. | reverse complement strand
TGCCGGATTTTGCCTCTTCGGTTGAGGATATTCAGATACAGCGTGGTGTGGGTACCTCTACCAACGGAGCAGGTGCTTTCGGGGCAAGTATCAACATCCAGACGCAGCGTGTGCAGACGGAGCCTTATGCCGAAACCAGCCATAGTTACGGCTCTTTCGATACCTGGAAAAATAACCTCCGCTTTGGTACAGGCCTGATCAATGGCAGGTTCGCGTTCGACGGCCGCCTGTCGCGCATCAAGTCTGATGGGTATATTGACCGGGCTTTCTCAGACCTGAAATCGTTTTACTTTTCGGGCGGTTACTATGGCGATAAAACCATACTGAAGTTTGTGACCTTTTCAGGCAAGGAGAAAACCTACCAGGCCTGGGATGGCGTGCCGGAAGAGCTGCTGAAAACCGACCGCACCTACAACGGCATTGGCAAGTACACCGACGAGAATGGCGTAGAACGTTACTATGACAACGAAACCGACAATTACCAGCAGGACCATTACCAACTACACTTTGCACAAGACCTGCTGCCGCGCCTGAACCTGGGCGGAGCACTGCACTTTACCCGGGGTCGTGGTTATTATGAGCAGTACAAAGAAAACCAGAAGCTGAGCAAGTATGGTTTAGCTCCTGTTACGGTTGGCAACGAAACGATTACACGATCCGACTTGATCCGGCAGAAGTGGCTCGATAACTACTTTTACGGAGCTACCTACGCGCTGAACTATAGTTCTGAAGATAGTAATCTGAATGCTACGCTTGGCGGCGCCTGGAACAAATACGATGGCGACCATTACGGCGAGGTGATCTGGGCCCGCTATGCATCTGCCAGCGAGGCGGGGCACCGGTACTACTTTAACAATGCACTGAAGACCGATTTCAACGTATTCGCGAAAGCCAATTACCAACTCACCGGCAAACTCGGCCTGTTTGGCGACCTGCAGTACCGTACTATAAACTATGAGATAGAGGGAGTGGATGATGATAACCGCGATGTGACGCAACAAACGGATTACCACTTCCTGAACCCGAAAGCAGGCATTACATACACCCTCTCAGATCGCCAATCGGTGTACGCTTCCTATGCCGTGGGCAACCGCGAACCTGCCCGCTCCGATTTTACGGACCAAAGCCTGCAGGACCAGCAAAAAGGCATCAAACCGAAGCCCGAAACACTTTATAACCTGGAGGCCGGGTATAAGCTACACGGTGCCGCAGCACTTTTAGGGCAGCAGGCCAACTATAGTTTAGATGCCAGCTACTACTACATGGATTACCACAACCAACTGGTGCCAACCGGGCAACTAAACGATGTGGGTGCTGCGCTGCGTACGAACATAAAGGACAGCTACCGTACCGGTGTAGAACTGGCAGGTATCCTTAACCTGAATAACGTGGTGGAAGTGGGCAGCACTGTAGCCTTCAGCCGTAACAAGATCCGCAACTTTACAGAGTACCTGTACACGTATGACGGCGATTACAAGGTGGAGGCCATCACGGAAGTAAACCATGGGTCAACGACCATCGCATTCTCCCCGGCAGTAGTGTCGGCACACAAACTGGAAGTGCAACCTGTGAAAGGGTTTAAAGCAGCCATACTTTACAAAACTGTAAGTAAGCAGTACCTGGATAACACCAGCTCCGATGACCGTAAAATCGATGCCTACCAGGTAATGGATTTACGCCTGCGCTACACTATAAAACCAACCTTTATGAAGGAACTGGAGTTTGCTCTGCTGGTAAATAACCTGCTGAACAAAAAGTATGTAGCCAATGGGTATACCTGGAGCGAACTATATACAGGCGACCAGAACCGCTACGACTATAACTATTATTACCCACAGGCTACGCGCAACTACCTGTTGTCTGTCGGGATGAAGTTTTAAACTATAGTTTATAGTTTGCTAGAGGCCCTGCCAGCAATGGCGGGGCTTTTTTATGACCCGTGATTTCAGGGGTTAGGTAAGAGTTTTTATGATTCCCTAAAACGGGATTCCGATCAAGATTAAACTGATTCATGCCGCGAGTTTAGCTGTAGCGTAATTTGTGGCTGTAATGATGCCAGTTTGTAACTGGCTTTCTGTGCGAGCAGAAAACGATAGTATAGCGGC
>DATBUF010000354.1:0-2455 GCA_036516435.1 Pontibacter sp. | reverse complement strand
GCAGAAAACCCATCCGGAAACCCACGCCTGCAACTGGATGTAACGCTGGCCCGTGGCCTCTCCTACTACACCGGCTGCATTTTCGAGGTAAAGGTGAATAACGTGAGCATGGGCAGCATCAGCGGTGGTGGCCGTTATGATAACCTGACCGGCATGTTTGGTTTGCCGGGCGTATCGGGTGTGGGTTTCTCGTTTGGCGTAGACCGCATTTATGATGTGCTGGATGAGCTGCAACTGTTTCCGGCAAGTGCACAACTAAGCACCCAAGTACTTATCGTACAATTCGATAAAGAATCTGAACTATACGCGCTGCCACTGTTGCAGAAACTACGTGATGCCGGCATTGCCTCCGAACTATACCCCGAAGCGGCAAAACTGAAAAAGCAGATGAGCTATGCTGATCAGAAAAATATCCCGTTTGTGCTGCTAATTGGCTCCGAGGAAATAGCAAGCGGCCAGCTGAAACTCCGCAACATGCTCACTGGTGAACAGCACGAACTAACTATAGACGACATTATTGCCCAGCTGAAATCTTAACTTAACTATGAGCAACGTACATCATATCTCCGCCGAGCACCTGAGCCTGGAGCGCATACAAGAAATTATTTCCGGTAACTATAGTTTGGCTTTATCGGAAGATGCCGAGCAGCGCATCCAAAAATGCTACGACTACCTGCAGCAGAAAATGCAGCAAACTGACCGCAGCATTTACGGCATCAACACGGGTTTTGGCTCCTTGTACAAGAACAAGATATCAAACCAGGACCTGGAGCAGCTGCAGCGTAACCTGATGATGTCGCATGCGTGCGGCACAGGGCAGGAAGTACCGCAGGAAGTGGTGAAGCTGATGTTGCTGTTAAAAGTACAGTCGCTGGCATACGGGCATAGTGGCGTGCAGCTGCAGACGGTAAAAAGGCTGATCGATTTCTACAACCGCGACATTCACCCTATAGTTTACCAGCAGGGCTCGCTTGGTGCCAGTGGCGACTTAGCTCCGTTAGCGCACCTGTGCCTGCCGCTGATTGGCCTGGGAGAAGTACATTATCAGGGCTATAAACTGGAAAGCAAGCACCTGCTGGAAATGTTCAGCTGGGAGCCGATCGCACTGAAAGCCAAAGAAGGACTCGCTCTACTGAACGGCACACAATTTATGAGCGCCTATGGTGTTTACAACCTGCTGCAAGCCCGTAGATTATCAGCTCAGGCTGATCTGATCGGTGCACTTTCACTGGATGGATTTGATGGCAGACTTGAGCCTTTCAATGAGCTGATCCACAGGGTTCGTCCGCATAAAGGGCAACTCCAGACAGCTGAAAACTTCAGAAACCTGCTGGAAGGCAGCGAGCTTATAGTTCAGGATAAAGTGCATGTGCAGGACCCTTACTCGTTCCGTTGCATACCACAGGTGCATGGCGCCAGCAAGGATGCACTCCGCTACGCCGAAGACGTTTTCCTGACCGAGATCAACTCTGTAACTGATAACCCGAACATCTTCCCTGACGAAGACGAGATCATTTCGGGTGGTAACTTCCACGGGCAGCCACTGGCATTGGCGCTGGATTTTGTGGCGATTGCACTGGCAGAACTGGGCAGTATATCCGAGCGTCGTAGCTATCTGCTGATCTCCGGCACACGTGGTCTGCCGGATTTTCTGGTAGCAGAACCGGGTCTTAACTCTGGATTTATGATCACGCAATACACGGCTGCGTCTATAGTTAGCCAGAACAAGCAGCTCTGCACACCGGCTTCTATCGACACCATTCCATCATCAAACGGCCAGGAAGACCACGTGAGTATGGGTGCCAATGCCGCTACCAAATTATACCAGGTGGTGCAGAATGTAGAACGCGTCTTAGGAATTGAACTGATGCACGCTGCCCAGGCCATTGATTTCAGAAGACCGCTTAAAACATCGCCTGTACTGGAAGAGCTTTATAGTTCCTTCCGTGAAGTGGTCCCTTTCGTATCCACAGACCGCGTGCTGCACGATGACATTATAAAAAGCATCGGGTTTCTGAGAACATACAAGAGCAGCAATTAAGTAGAACAGGCTATTGGGGACGATTTCTTCAGTAGTTCTCATCGCATCAAAATACGGCTATACTTTGCAAAAGGTGTAGCCGTTTTAATTTATAGTTTATAGTTAGATCCTTTTAGGTAAATTCGTACATCAACTGTTACTGCTATACTTGATTTGAAGAAAGTTCTCTCTCTCTTACTTCTGCTTTTCTCCTGGCAAATAGTGCTGGCACAAGACTGCCGTTGCTTTAAAGCCTATAATGCGCAGGGCATAGAAGTAAATACTTTTTGTGTCGGGCAGGAGATATTTTTCAGGGACTGTACCGGCAAGGTTAACCCAGAGGAAGAATACTATGACTTCGATGACAGGGACGGACTACAACATACCGACTACCGCATTAAGTCTCATGTATTTACAGAGGCGGGCACTTACACC
>DATBUF010000353.1:0-7441 GCA_036516435.1 Pontibacter sp. | reverse complement strand
TAGTACCCCATCCAGTCCTGCAAAAAACGCTTGTAAGGTATATTGAGGCTGCTGGTGATGCCAATTTCCACATCGCGCGTAATGCGGGTCAGGTTCAGGATATTTTGAATAGAAGTGTAGCCGTAACGCTCCGCAATATAGTTCCAGACCGACTGCCCGGAGAGCCTTGGGTACCGAAGCAGGGCCTGTTCCGGCCGTATCTTGTCAGACTCCAGCATCAGGTCACGGATGTGGCTGTCCATGTTCAGGCTCCACCCCTCGGCTGTGTATGCTGCTACTCCGGTTACAAACCACTCCGGCAAGCGTAGCAGGTAACTGCTCTGCAGCGCCTCCTTCAGGCTGCCACCATACATCATGTCGTTTAGCAGCAGCTCTGTCAGTTTATAACTCAGATCGCTTTTAAATCCGGTTTTGGTGCCATCGTAGGCCAGCTCCAGCTTGTTTTTCATGAACAGGGTTTCGCCTCCATTCTGGAACTGATCGCTGTAAAGCCCGATATTGCTCTGCCGTAAATCTGTGGGTGAGTTGTAGAGAATCAACGTGATCTTGGAGTAAGGATAATAACCGATCAGGTTGGTAATGCGCTTTAGTTCGCGTTCGGCATAATCAGCGGCATCTTTAGCCGTTTGCTCTCCGCCTTTGTAAAAGTAAAGGTTAAAATTCTGCGTGTTGTAGAGCTTCCAGTCGAAGTTCTTGTATTGCATGCGGCTCTTACCGAATGGGTCGCGGCCGGGCTGCGCCTGCAGGGCAGAACCCACCAGCAGGCATACAAACAACAAAAGTAACCTTGTAGAAAAACGCATGCGCTTAGGGTTGTAAGTTTTGGTGTTTTAC
This sequence comes from Pontibacter sp., assembly GCA_036516435.1. Classification (GTDB taxonomy): domain Bacteria; phylum Bacteroidota; class Bacteroidia; order Cytophagales; family Hymenobacteraceae; genus Pontibacter. The sequence goes on along the minus strand of DATBUF010000353.1, from coordinate 6,607 downwards.
GTAGTCGTAATATAACGAAAAATAACGTGAAATGTGTATCTCCGGCATCAATTCTGTTTTACCAGTCAACACATCGACAAAGTGCTGCGACAGGTAAGGAGCCATCAGCACGCCTTTTGAGCCCATGCCATTGAACACGCTCAGCTGTTTGTGCACCGGGTGCATGCCCACCAGTGGCCTGCGGTCCCGGACGGCAGGCCGTATGCCAGCCCAGTGCCCTGTAATCTTATAAGCTTGCCTGGTAATTTGCCGGAACCGCTCACTCAGTTCTTCAGCTCCCTGCGGTGTTGTCTCCTCGTTTGGTTGTCGCCAATCGTAAGTGGCCCCTATAATAAAGCGGCCAGCTCCCTCCGGAACAACGTAAACTGCTTTGTTATAGATGCATTCCGGGCTGAAATTCTCCTGAGTTTGTACTTCCAGCACTTCGCCTTTGGTTGGTTGCAGTGGCAGCCATTTAAAATACGGGTTGTTTACCACCTGGTAGCCTTCGCAAAAGACAAGGTGCTTCGCTGTTATAGTTTTGTAGATGACGCCCTCCCCTGTCAGTTGCAGCTCGTTTACATCAAACCGCTCCGGCAAGTATAAATTCTGCTTTAACAAGTCTTCCGTTAGCAGGTCGAGCATGGCATACACGTGCAGAAAGCCCCCTCGTTTTATCATAATACCGCCAAAAGGGTCTTCAATACCGGGCTGGTTGGTACTTTGCGTGTAGGTAGCCTCAATGTAGTCGTCCCAGTTGCTGCCGGCACTTTTAGCCATCCAGGTATTCTGTTCTTCTATAGATGAAAATATCTTGTAGATCGGCTTATGAAAGAAGAGCCCCTGACCATAACGTAGTTCCAGCGCATCGTAAAACGCATCGGCAGCAGGTATAAACGTATCAGCCAGCCACGATTTGGCAAAACGCTTTCCTGCCACAGGGTTCAGCAGACCGGCTGCTACCCGCGAGGCAGAGTTCTCTTTGGGTTCATCTATCACCAGTACATTGTGCCCGCGGGTGCGCAGGGTTTCCGCTAAAATGGCGCCGGCCAGCCCGTGGCCTACAACTATAAAATCGTAATTCATGCGGGCAAGATACGAGATGTACCCGTTTAATTTGTAACTTAGAACCCGATTTTATGGGCCCAGCTCAACAGTATACCTATGAAAATTACCCGCTTTACGTTTAACGCCTTCGCCGAGAATACCTACCTGCTGCACGACGACACAAACGAGTGCGTTGTGGTAGACCCGGGTTGTTCTGACAAAAGAGAGAAAGAGCAGTTGCAGCAGTACATTGCTGACAATAACCTGAAAGTGGTGCGCCTGCTGAACACGCACTGCCACATAGATCACGTGCTGGGCAACAAGTTTGTAGCTGACACCTACAACGTGGGCCTCGAAATACACGAACAGGACCTGGATACATTGCGGGCAATTCCGGTGTATGCGCCGGTTTACGGCATTATGGGTTACGAAGAGCAGCTACCTGCCTCCTACCTGAAAGAAGGGGAGCAGGTAACATTTGGCAACACGACGCTGGATATTATTTTTGCACCGGGCCATGCGCCGGGCCACGTGGTGTTCTATAACAAAGAAGATAAAACCCTGATTGCCGGCGATGTGCTGTTTCAGGAGAGCATAGGCCGTACTGACCTACCCGGCGGCGATTACAACACGTTGATCTCCAGCATCAAAACCAAGCTCTTTGTACTGCCGGATGAGGTAACTGTTTACCCGGGCCACGGACCGGAAACCACCATCGGGCATGAGAAAAAATACAACCCATTTTTGCGGTAACACCCGCCGCAAACTATAGTTTTCATGAAAAAGCACGTCCCTAATTTTATTACCTGCCTGAACCTGTTTTCGGGCTGCGTAGCGCTTTACTTTATTTTTCAGAACGAGCTGGTGTATGCCGCTTACCTGGTTGGCCTTGCTGCCGTGTTCGATTTTTTAGATGGCATGGTGGCCCGTGTACTGGGCGCTTATTCCGAAATAGGCAAGCAACTCGATTCTCTGGCGGATATGATCTCGTTTGGTATGGTGCCGGGCGCGATGATGTTTATGCTGTTGCAGCGTGCCGAGGGTAACTTTTTCATCCCGGAAACTATACTTCCGTTTGCCGGCTTTATCATCACGGTTTTCTCAGCGTTGCGGCTGGCCAAGTTTAACATCGATACCCGCCAGACTACCTCATTTATCGGGTTACCTACACCAGCGTGCGCCATGGTAGTAGCTTCGTTGCCGCTTATACTGGCCGGTGGCGAACTAATGGCTTTCGCGATTATCCTGAACAAACTGGTGCTGCTGGTTGCTACGCTTGTACTTTCATTTCTGCTGGTTGCCGAGCTCCCGTTGTTTGCACTTAAGTTCAAGAACCTGAGCTGGGCCGATAATTCTGTCCGGTTTATTTTTGTAGGGCTTTCGGTTATCTTACTGGCGCTTCTTAACTTCGCAGCTATACCACTTATTATAGTGCTATACATTGTGTTATCTCTTTTCAAGAAACAAACCGCGTAACTATAGCATACGTCGCCGAGATCATAACCTGACTACGGAAAGCACGATTTGCGTTGCGCCAACTATAGCCTGCAGCGGCACAATAAGCTGCTGCGTTTACTGTTATTTTAAAGCTAATGCCTTCCTGCCAGCAGGTGGGCATTAGTTGCTTAGTTACTTCTGTGCGTTGCCTATGCAGTTACCTTTACGCTTTCTGGGATGCATGCTGCTTTTTGTGGGCTTTATGGCGGGCACGGCTAAGGCACAACAGGAAGCCTCAACACCTATCTCTCTTACCTGGGATGCTACAGAAACGGTTTTCCCGGCAAGCGGCCACCAGGCTACCATTCCCTCTTTTTCCGGAGCAACTATAGATCTGCTGCAACGCCTGCCCTACTACCGCTTCTCTCTACCTAACACGCACATCAGCCACATCAGTTTAACAGAAGCTGCATTTACCCCCTTCACAGCTGCAGAGCAGGAGCAGTTTAAGGGAATAGAATTTGAAACGGAGCCCCGCGTATCTATTCTTCAGGCAAGGCAGAACAAGCAGCCGGTAACTATAGTTTCTATTCTGCCTATCCGCCGCAATCCACAAACAAACCAGCTTGAGAAGCTCACCCGCTTCAGCTATAGTTACACCTCCGGCGTAACAGCCACACAACACATCAACCGCACAACAGCCGGCTTTGCAAGCAACTCTGTGCTCAGCTCCGGCGAATGGTACAAACTGGCTGTTACACAATCAGGCATCCATAAAATAGACAAGGCTACGCTGCAGGCGCTTGGCATTAATACGCAAACTATAGACCCCAGAACAATACAACTCTTCGGGAATGGTGGCTCCATGCTGCCTCAACCCAATAACGCCCCCGCACCAGACGATCTGCAGGAGAACGCTATAGTTGTAGCTGGCGAGCAGGACGGGCAGTTTAACGACGCTGATTTTATCCTTTTTTACGGGCAGGGACCGCACACCTGGCACTACACTCCGCAGCAGAACAGGTTTGAGCATGCCTACAACATTTACTCCGACACCGCTTTTTACTTTCTGCGGATAGGCCAGACTCCGGGAGTGCGGGTGCAGCAAAGCCCACAGGTTACAGGAGCTGCACAAACTATAGCTGTATTCGATGAATACTACTTTCATGAGCGCGACCTGGTAAGCCCGGTACACTCCGGCCGCGAGTGGTACGGCGAAGACTTCAGCACCTTTACCCCCTCCCGCGACTTTGCACTTCCTATTACGGGCATTGTTCCGGGCACTGCGCCAAAACTAACAGCTGCGATGATGGCCAGCTCGTCTACCGGTAGCTCTTTTAGTTTCAAAGCAGACAATAACACTTTGGGGAGTATAGCCATTGCTGGACGCGGCACTTTTAACTACCATCCCGAAGGAGTGAACGCGAGTCGGACGTTTACATTACCGGCATTGCCCTCCGGCGCTACCGAACTAAAACTCAATATCACTTTTAACCTGCTGGCAGATGGCGCCGCTACCGGCCACCTGAACTACCTGGAGTTGAATTACCAACGCCAGCTGAAACTTTACGGCGAGCAAACTGCCTTCAGGTCTATAGCAAGCATAGCGGCCCCTATCAGCAACTATAGCATTGCCGATGCGCCTGCTACTGCCAGCGTCTGGGACATAACAAACCCACTCCGGCCACAACAGCAGCAGACAAACTATAGCAACAGCATGCTTCAGTTCTCGGCGTCCTCTGACCTGCTCCGGGAGTTTATAGTTTTTAACGGGAACAACGTTAGCCTGAAACCTATAGTTAAAGGCAGAGTTGCCAACCAAAACCTGCACAGCCTTAACCTGGATGGCACGATTGATCACGTCATTCTTACGCATCCGTCACTGCTACCCGAAGCACAGCGCCTGGCTGCACATCGTACTAACAAGAGCAACCTGAACAGTATAGTTGTAACTACCACGCAGGTTTATAACGAGTTTTCGTCAGGCAAACAGGATGTAACTGCTATTCGCAATTTTATGCGTATGCTTTACAACCGCAGCCATAAGCCTGCAGGTGCGTACATGCACCTGTTGCTCTTCGGCGACGCCTCTTACGACTATAAGAACCGCATTCCGAATAACTCTAACCTGGTTCCTGCTTACGAGTCGCGGGAGTCGTTGCATCCTATTGCTAGTTATTCTTCCGAAGATTATTACGGCTTCCTTGATCCTGAAGAAGGCGAGTGGGCTGAGGATAACCTGGGAGACCACCTGCTGGACATCGGCATTGGCAGGTTACCGGCCAGGAACCTGCAGGAAGCCGCTACGATGGTTGATAAGATCATTGCATATGAGAGCAGCAGCCATTTTGGCAAGTGGCGCAGTCAGATAACCCTTGTCTCGGATGATGGCGATTTTAACGAGCACCAGAACGATGCAGAGTACCTGGCGGATTTACTGGAAACACAGGCACCGGACTATACGGTCAACAAACTATACCTGGACCTGTACCGGCAGGAGGGCGTAGCCAGTGGCCAGCGTGCGCCGCAGCTAAACCAGGACCTGAATAAGGCTGTAGAACAGGGATCTTTGCTCATAAACTATACCGGCCATGGAAATGAGGTTAGTTGGGCAGCCGAACAGATCTTAACCTTGCCGCAACTTACCAGCTGGCAGAATGCCGATAAACTTACGTTTATGCTGACTGCCACCTGCGAGTTTGGCCGCTACGACGACCCTGCACGCTTATCTGGTGCTGAGGTAGCCTTGTTTCATCCGCAGGGCGCAGCAGTTGGGCTAATTACAACCACACGGCCTGTATATGCCAGCGGTAACCGCGTGTTAAACCGGAATTTCTTTAAGAGCGCCTTCACACCTTCGTCCGGTACCATGCCGCGTTTGGGCGAGCTTGTGCTCCAAACCAAAAACAACAGCATTGCCGATAATGTGAGTGGTTCCCGTGGTGTATACAACCGCAACTTTACGCTCCTCAGTGATCCCGCCCTGCGCCTTGGTTCTCCGGAGCTACACGCCGAACTGACGCACATTAACGGCCGGCAGGCGAACACTGACACGCTTAGCGCGTTGAGCAAAATTACTTTGCAAGGGCGGGTAGCAACTATAGGTGGCGCTACCGCCACAGGCTTTGAGGGCACGCTCCGCATTACCATTTATGAAAAACAAACTACGCAACAGACCTTTGGCGATCATGATGCGCCGGTTGTACCAGTAAAGCAACGCCAGAATGTGCTATACGAGGGCTCTGCCACGGTAACAAACGGGCTTTTTACCGTAGCTTTTGTAGTTCCTAAAGATATTGCTTACCAATATGGTGCAGGTAAAATCACGCTGTATGCCAGCAGTGCCACACATGAGGCATTGGGCTCTAACACCACCATCTCAGTAGGCGGCACTGCAAAAAATGTGATACAAGACAACACTCCCCCAACTATAGAACTATACCTGGAGGATGAGTCCTTCGTGCCTGGCGGCAATACAAGTCAGAGCCCGGCGTTGTTAGTTAAATTGTATGACGAAAACGGCATTAACACTGCCGGTATGGGAATTGGGCACGATCTGGTGGCCGTGCTGGATAACAACGAAGCGGCTCCTATTATCCTGAATGATTATTATACTTCAGAAAAGGACAATTACCAGCGAGGGCGCATCAGTTGTCCTTTTAAGGCGCTGGAACCTGGTCCGCACTCGCTCTGCTTTAAGGCTTGGGATACACATAATAATGCCTCGGAAGAATACATAGAGTTTTTTGTATCTAATGATGTAGAATTTTCGTTAGAGCATGTGCTTAATTACCCTAACCCGTTTTCAAATAAAACCACATTTCACTTTGACCATAACCGGGCTGGTGAGGACCTTGACATACAAGTACAAATTTATACGGTATCCGGCAAACTGGTGAAAACTTTAGAAACAGTTAGTTATGCCTCCGGGGCGCATGTGGCAGCTTTAACCTGGAACGGACGCGACGAATATAATGATTTACTGGCACGCGGCGTTTATATATACAGAATATCAGTGCGCTCTCAGCAGGACGGTGCCAAAGTATCTAAATTTGAAAAACTCGTAATATTAAATTAGAAGAATCTTTTAATATCTCTATATTTGATATTGTTATCAAACCCAACTATGTACAGAAAAAGTATA
>DATBUF010000352.1:0-1866 GCA_036516435.1 Pontibacter sp. | reverse complement strand
GAGGTAGCTAACTATGGCAAAGGAGAGCAGGGATTTTTTCTGGCCAAGTTACGTCGACCTGATGACGGTGCTGTTTCTGGTGATGCTCGTGTTGTTTGTGCTGAGTTATAAGATGTTTCAGGGCAAAGACAGAGAAAACCGCGAGAACATAGCCCGCCTGCAGGTAGAGGTGCAGGAGAAGCGCAAGCTAGACGAGATAAAGGCTGCCCTTGCCCGCCTGGATGACGACTATTTTCTGTATAACGAAAAGTACAAACGTCATGAATTGCTGGTGGATGTAGTCTTTGAACAGAGCAGTGCCGTTATTCCGGATCGTGCCAGAGCACCACTCCGCAGGGCCGGACAGAACCTGAGCCAGGTAATCAATTCGATCAAAGATAAGGACGTTAAATACCTGATTGTGATTGACGGGCGGGCTGCCAGCTTCCCCGAGGGCGACCCGCGCAACATCACACAACGCGAGTATGCGCTGCAGCTAAGTTACCAGCGTGCGCTGGCTCTGGTCAGGTTCTGGCAAAACGAGGGCATTAAGTTTCCGAAAGACAGAATAGAACTGATCGCAGCCGGCAGTGGCTTCGAGGGCGCAGGTCGCAAAGGCGATATCCGCGATCGCCGGTTCGTGATCCAGATCCTGCCAAAAGTAGGAACGTTGGAATCGGCGAGGTAGATATCTCATGCAGCCCGACCTGCTAACATAAGTGCAAGGTAGGCCGGAAGAATTACTTTTTAGCGGGTGAGCATAAGCTTGATGCTTCTGGCGCCGCCGGGAGTATTCAGTTTAACAAAGTAAAGTCCGGGGCTTAGCAGGCGCCCATCAAGCACCAGCGTGCTGCTCATACCGGCACCTGTATTTTGCCTGGTTAGCTCTTTTACAAATGCACCTTTGCTGTCATAAAGCGTTAAAGAGTATTCACCTGCCTCTGGTATGGCCATGTCTATAGTTGCCTGCGTGGTAAATGGATTCGGGTAAACTTCCAGGTTTAAGGCTTTTTGCCCCGGTACTTCCAATGTCTGAGTTTTACTGCTGGCAGCCAGCGTGCTGTTCCTGGCAAAGGTAAACGTAACTGTAAGTGGTGTACCCGCTGTGCCGGTACCTTTTGCCCCAGAATAAGGAGTAGCTGTCAGGGTGTAACTTCCCGTGGCTGGCGGGTTCCAGTCGCCATAGTAGTAATTCCCGTTGCCATCGTCTCCATGCAGTGCGTAAGGTGGCGCATTGTCGTTGTAAGTTCTACTCTGCGTACCGCTCAGGACGAACTTTACACTGCCTAATGTACTGGGTAAAGTGTTTGCCCGAATGTTTAACTTGCTGGTAGGTAGCATGTCCAGATTAATAACTGCCCCGTTCTGGATGTTTTGAATATCCTGTTCGGTATGAGAGTTTACGAGGGTAAAGCTTACAACCTGCTGCTGACTGGAGAGTGGTGAGAACACTGCCGTAATGGTTTTGTTACCCGTCATTGTCACGTTTAACGGGTTTGTTGAGCCAGATGCGTCACCGCTCCAACCGCTAAAACTATAGTTTGCTGCGGGAGTAGCTGTCAGGGTAACCATACTGCCGCTGGCATAGGTGGTTTGATTAGGCGTCTTACTGACAGAGCCACTTCCTGTTGTAGCTATCGTCAGGCTATAGTTCTCCTGAGGTGGGCTTTGCTGACTGACAGTGTAGGTCTGGCCGGTGGTGAAGCCTTTTGTAATAACATTGCCTGCCTCATCTGAGATTCCTGTGCCGCTTGACTTAAGGTCGAGGCGGAGGGTGCCGGTTCCAGAAATGGAGCTGATAGTTATGTCGAAAGTAGTGCCGGCGGTGCCGGCAGCTGCTACAGCATTTGTTGTCAGGGAGCCGGTAACTGTACCGGATACAGCTGT
>DATBUF010000351.1:0-2318 GCA_036516435.1 Pontibacter sp. | reverse complement strand
ACCTATACTTACACGTGCAGCATGAGTAAACGTTCCCGCATCCGGTTTATCATTAACCCTGTTTCCGGTACCCGGAGCAAGGTGGATGTTGCCGCCCGTATAAAACTATACCTGGACCATGCCAGCATAGACCACGATATTGTGTATACCGACTATGCCGGGCACGCTACGGAGCTTGCCGCTGCAGCGGCCGGGCAGCACTATACGGCAGTTGTGGCAGTAGGCGGCGATGGTACCGTAAACGAAGTGGCCCGCGGGTTGCTGCACACCAATACAGCGCTGGGTATTCTCCCGAAGGGTTCCGGCAACGGCCTGGCCCGGCACCTGCAGATTCCGTTGCATCTTAACAGAGCCATTAAATGCCTGAATACCGGACAAATCTCGTCGATCGATAGTGGCACTATAAACGGGCTCCCTTTCTTTACCACAGCAGGTATCGGCTTTGATGCGTACATTTCTTCGGTATTTGCCGGCAACAAACGACGCGGGCTAAAAACCTATGTAGAGCTGGTTTTAAAAGAAGTGCGTACCTACAAGCACCTGCCCGTAAAAGCCTGGATTAACGATCAGGAACTGGATACAGATTGTTTTGTGATGGCCTTTGCCAATGCGGCGCAATACGGCAACAACGCCTACATCGCTCCGCTGGCCGACATCCGGGATGGATTACTGGACGTGTGCCTGGTGCGCCAGCTGGATTTTGTGAAGGCCCTTAACCTGAGCTATTGCATGCTGACGCGGCAGCTGGCAAATGTGCAGAGCGCCGAGTATTTTAAGACGACCCAGGTGCGCGTTGAAACCGAAGTACCCATGATGTTTCATGTGGATGGTGAATTTAAGGGCAAGACCAGCAGCTTTGACGTAAAACTGAACCCACTCTCGCTGAAGGTGCTTATTCCCTGAACTAAGTTTTTTTAAGATCTGGAGGATGATGAGATGTAGCAAAACCGTAGAATGTAGTAGTGCAGCTCTATAGTTTGGTACTATTTACTCATTCAGAAAACCACTCAATCAAAATTAAAATCGTGAAAGATAAAAATAAGAAAGGCCGCTCAGGTGTAGTGTACTCTACCAGCTCTGATTTTGAGTACCAGTACGAACAGGAACACGAAGCCGAGACGTTGCCGCCACAGCAGCAGAATCTGAAGGTGATGCTCGATAAAAAGTCGCGCGGAGGCAAGCAGGTAACACTGGTGGAGGGCTTTGTAGGCACCGAAGACGACCTGAAAGAGCTGGGCAAAATGCTGAAGAATAAATGCGGTGTAGGCGGCTCAGCAAAGGACGGCGAGATCCTGATTCAGGGTGATTTCAGGGATAAAGTGCTGCAAACCTTACAGGCTGCCGGTTATAAAGCCAAACGCGTTGGTGGGTAAGATTAAGAGCTAAAAATCCTTAATCAGCTTCAGATACTTTACAGGCCCGTGCAGGTGCCAGAAGTTAGCCGATTGCTGTACAAATATTTTACCGGCCAGGGCTGATCCTTTAGGAGGTTCGGGCTTATAGCTTATAGTTTGTTTTGCCTTGCCCTGCACACGTCGGTAACCTATTTGGGCAAGTTCTTTATCCAGTTCTTTTATAGTTACCCGTTTTAGTGGTATCCGGCGTTCGTCGCGGCGGAACCATACAACTATAGCCAGGCTGAAGAGCAGCGAAAATACTACGGCCGTAAATAGTAGCTCTGCTATAGTTGCGGAGGTGTTCTTGTCAAACTTCCCCGTAATTGCATACCACGCACCCGTCAGCAGGCTGTACATCAGGAAGAAATACAGATTCAGCTTCAGGAACCGCAGCAAACTATAGTTTCTCATAAGTATTCATGCATGATTAATGCCGGGTGAACACTACGCTGCTCGCTGTTCACTATAGATTATTCATTACCCGCAGCAGATCTTCCGGAGAATCAATGCCTATAGTTTCGAACTCGGTAAGGGCGGTGGTAATTTTAAAGCCATTCTCCAGCCAGCGCAGTTGCTCCAGCGACTCAGCCAGTTCCAGTGCCGATGGTGGTAGTTGCGTAATTTGCTCAAGGATGTCGGCGCGGTACCCGTAAATACCGATGTGCTTATAGTAGGTATGTTGCTTGTGCCAGATGTCCTGCGGCACGTTGCGGCAGAAGGGAATGGGCTGGCGGCTGAAGTACAGGGCATCACCGGAATTGCTGAGCACTACCTTGGGTGCATTCACGTTAAATAACTCTTCTTCGGTCGTGATTTTCTTAACCAGTGTTGCCAGTTGCGTGTTTGGTTGCTTAAAGCAGCCTGCTACCAGGTCAATCTGCTCTGGTTTTATAAAAGGCTCATCACCCTGTATGTTGATGA
>DATBUF010000350.1:0-6925 GCA_036516435.1 Pontibacter sp. | reverse complement strand
CGACTTGCCGGATTCTATCCGTCATATGGTGAAAGGTGGTGGTTCTTTAACTGCTCTTCCAATCATCGAGACACAGGCTGGTGACGTTTCTGCTTATATCCCGACAAACGTTATTTCGATCACTGACGGTCAGATCTTCCTTGAGACGAACCTTTTCAACTCAGGTATCCGTCCGGCTATTAACGTAGGTATCTCGGTATCGCGTGTGGGTGGTTCTGCTCAGATCAAATCCATGAAGAAAGTGGCTGGTACACTGAAACTGGATCAGGCGCAGTTCCGTGAACTGGAAGCATTTGCAAAATTCGGTTCTGACCTGGATGCTGCTACCAAGCTTACAATTGAGCGTGGTCGTCGTAACCTGGAAATCCTGAAGCAGCCACAGTTCTCGCCGGTGCCGGTAGAGGAGCAGGTAGCCATTATTTATGCAGCTACAAACGGCCTGCTGGATGATGTTCCGGTAACAGAAGTTAGAACGTTCGAGAAAGATTACCTGCGTACTATGCGCGCTCAGCACGCTGATGTACTGAATGCACTGCTTGCAGGTAAACTGGACGATCAGACAACGGGTGTGATGCGCCAGGTTGCAAAAGAGCTTTCAGCGAAATACAAGAAGTAAAATCTAAGTTATGCGTTAAAGGTTGAGGAGCTACATTTCCTTAACCTTTAACTTTTGCTCATAACACAAAAAATATGGCAAGTTTAAAAGAGGTTAGAAGCCGCATTACATCGGTATCGTCGACACAGCAGATTACGAAAGCCATGAAAATGGTGGCAGCTGCTAAACTAAGACGTGCTCAGGATAATATTCTGCGCATGCGCCCCTATGCGCAACGTTTGAGCGGTATTTTAGCTAACCTGTCTTCACTTACCGAAGGGTCAGTAACTAACATCTACTCGGAGAAGCGCGAGCCGAACAGCGTACTGATCATTGCTGTTACTTCAGACCGTGGTCTGGCGGGTGCCTTTAACTCTAACATCATCAAAGCAGCTGTAACATTAGCCAGCACAAAATACAGCAACCAGCTGGAAGCAGGCAATGTTACCTTCCTGACTATAGGTAGAAAAGGCTTTGAAGCACTTTCGAAAAGAGGGTTTAATGTGATAGGCGATCATAGCTCTGTTTTTACAAACCTGTCTTTTGACACAGTGCGTGGTGCGGCAGAGCGTGCCATGAGTGGCTTTGTTGCCGGCGAGTTTGACCAGGTAGACCTGATATACAACGAGTTTAAGAACGTAGCCACACAGATTGTTCGTACCGAGCAGTTCCTGCCAATCGAAGAGCAGCAGATCGACGACAGCCGCGCTGCTACCCTTGTACCGGACTACACGTTTGAGCCTTCTAAAGAAGAGATCATCCAGGAGCTGATACCGAAGTCGTTGAAGATACAGGTATACAAAGCAGTGCTGGAGTCGAATGCATCGGAGCACGGTGCCCGAATGACAGCCATGGACAAGGCAACAGAAAATGCCGGCGAATTGCTGAAGGAGCTGAAGTTAACCTACAACAGGACGCGCCAGGCAGCTATCACGAAAGAGATTCTCGAGATCGTGGGTGGTGCCGAGGCCCTTGCTTCAAAATAAAGAAGAAAGAATTCCAGATAAAGCAGCGCCCATCTCTAAAAAGGTGGGCGTTGTTGTTTTTAACTATAAGTATTAGGTTACTAAATTGTGAAGGAGGCATTTTAGTGAACAATAATGCTGAATACCAAACCATGTGTTGTAACTTTAGTGCCAACACATAAGGGCAACATGAGAACTATAGCTACAAAGGTACTGCTGGTATGGATGGCGCTGCTTACTACAGCTTGCGCCGTGAACACCGGAACAGTTAGTCAGAAAGAGAATACTACAACACTCAACCGTCCTAAGTTGGTGGTGGGCATAGTAGTGGACCAGATGCGGTATGATTTTCTGTACCGATACTGGGACAGGTACGGGCAGGATGGGATCAAGAAGCTGGTGCAGCAAGGCTTTAACTTTCAGAATGCCAACTATAGTTATGTGCCAACCTATACTGCACCGGGCCATGCGAGCGTTTATACCGGCAGTATACCGGAAGTAAACGGCATCATCGCCAATAGCTGGTACGACCGTGAACTGGGCAGAACGATGTACTGCGTAGAGGATAAGAGCGTGAAAACAGTAGGGAGCACTTCTAAGGCGGGGTTAATGTCTCCTAAAAACCTGCTCTCGACAACTATAACAGACCAGCTGAAACTGGCAACTAACAAAAGATCTAAGGTAATTGCAGTAGCCCTGAAAGACAGAGGCGCTGTGATACCAGGTGGCTTTATGGCAGACGGGGCTTACTGGTTCGACTCAGAATCAGGCAATTTTATTACCAGCACCTTTTACCGGGAGGAGCTACCAGCTTGGGTAACGGAGTTTAATGCCCAAAAGCTGGCAGATAAGTACCTGAGCCAGACCTGGAGCCCGCTGCACCCGATCGAGACTTACCGGAACAGCACAGCCGATAATATGCCATACGAGTCAGGTTTAAGCGGCAAAGCTGATCCTGTTTTCCCGTATAACCTGGCTGCTCTGCGAGAGAAGGACTATGAGCTGATCCGCAGCACACCTTATGGTAATACCCTGACCAAAGACATTGCTATTAAGGCCCTGCATGCTGAACAACTGGGCAAGGGAGAGGAGACAGATTTTCTGGCGGTGAGCTTTTCGTCCACTGACTACATCGGGCATGGTTTCGGACCGAACTCTATTGAGGCAGAAGACACGTACCTGCGCCTGGACCGTGAAATAGCTGAATTGCTGAAGGAGCTTGAAAAAACAGTAGGTAAAGAAAATCTGCTGGTATTTCTTACAGCAGACCACGGCGTATCTAACGTTACCGGTTATATGACCGGCGAAAGAGTAACAGCCGGATACATTGGTTATAGTGTAATTGGCGATTCAGTAAAAAGCTACATGAGCCGTACTTACGGAGGAGGCAAGTGGCTGGAAAAGTATACCAACCAACAGGTATACCTGAACCATAAAACTATAAAAGATAAAAAACTGAACCTGGCAGAGGTGCAGCAGGGTGTTGCCAATTACCTTGCAAGCCTGGAAGGCGTAGCCCGCACGATAACAGCCGATGCACTGCAAAAAACCAGCTGGACGTATGGCCCGATGCGCCTGGTAGAGAATGGCTACAATGCCCGCCGCTCCGGAGACGTAGTAGTGATGCTGGAACCGAACTGGCAGCATCACGGCACGAAGGGAACATCGCATGGTTCGTACTCTGCCCACGACACACACGTACCTGTGCTGTTTTATGGCTGGAAAGTAAAACCAGGCGAAAGTGCCATCAGAGTAGAAGTAACGGATATTGCCCCAACTATAGCCACCTGGCTGCATATACAAGAGCCGACAGGCACAGTGGGCAAAGCTTTACAGGAATACATGAAATAAGAAGGCGCTACTGTTAGTGCTGAAAGTATAATTTAGAAGTATGAACAATTTAGACAAAAACAATCCATGGCATAGTGTGAGCTTCGGAGAAGAAGCGCCGAGTGTGGTATCTGCCATTATTGAAATACCAAAAGGATCAAAGGCAAAGTATGAGTTGGATAAGGAAAGCGGGATGCTGAAGCTGGATCGCGTGCTTTTCTCTTCCATACACTATCCGGCTAACTATGGCTTTATTCCGAAGACCTACTGCGACGATAAGGACCCGTTGGATATCCTGGTGATCTGCTCTGTAGATGTACAGCCTATGTGCCTGATTGATGCGAAAGTGATCGGGGTAATGCAGATGATCGACAACAACGAAGAAGATGACAAGATCATTGCTGTAGCTAACAACGACATGTCGGTGCGCCACATCAATGATATTTCGGAACTGCCGCCACACACGTTGCTGGAAGTACGCCGTTTCTTTGAAGACTACAAGAAGCTGGAAATGAAAGAAGTGATCGTAGAGCAATTCCTGGGTCGTGAGGCTGCGTATAAAATCATACAGGACAGCATCGATCTGTACAACGCTACGTTTATCGGAGAGCAGCAGAACGCGTAATAAGAACTTTATTTTTCCTGTTTTAGCCTGGCGTGGGGTACCCTGTGTCAGGCTTTTTGTTTCTGTACGTACCAGATTTGATAAGCGACTTATAGTTGCGAACTTGCACAGAAGATGAACCATAACAGAGCAGATACAAATACAAAGCCGGAAAGCATAACCCCCGAGCAACAAGGGCTGTTACGGCGGGCAGTTGTGTATCTGCTGTACAGCAGCGTATTCATTTCGGTTTGCGCCTTTGCCCTGACGATAGAAACTTACCTGCTGGCCGAGTTGCCCATCTCCTTACCGATGGCTGTGTTTGTATTTCTGGCCACTCTGTTTACCTATAACCTCAGCAGCATCCAGAGTGTAGTGTTACGCAGAAAAGGGCAGACAGCAACAGAACCTGCATCGTGGTGGTACCGGCACCGCAAAGGCATGGCTATAGTTGGGTTAGCAGGCATCAGCCTGGCTGCTATAGTTTATTTTTACTTCGGTCTCCGGCTCAACTTCTGGTTTGTGATACATTTGGCTATCATCTCTATCGGGTATACAATACCTATAGTTTACCGCCGCAAAACCGTAAAGCCGCTGCGCCGTGTGCCCCTGTTAAAAGTCTTTCTGATTGCCTACGTTTGGGCGGTGGTAACCGGCATGTTCCCGCTGATGGATGCCGGTATAGCCGTGCTGGACACGCAGGCAATGGAGTTATTTCTGCGCCGCTTCCTGTTCATACTGGCCCTGGCCCTGCTCTTCGACATCCGGGATTATACTTACGACCGCCACACCAACACGCTTACCGTGCCGGGGTTAATAGGCGTAACATACACCAAACTGCTATCGCTGGGCTTGCTGCTGTTGTATGCGGTTATAGTTATGCAGTCGGAGAGCGGGGCAACTATGGCAGCTTTACTGACCAGCACAGCAGGGGCAGCGCTGGTGGTGTGGCTCTCTTCGGAGCTCAGGCCGCGCGTATACTTTCTGCTATTTGCAGATGGGGCCATGCTGCTGCATGCAGCACTCGTTTACCTGGCCTGCAACTGAGCATTGGTGAGCTGCAGAAATGCCTGCGGCAGATGCTCAATCAAATCAGATGCAATCATTCCAATTTCTCCCACCTTCTGCAGTGCCAGGTCGCCGGCCAGCCCGTGTACAAATACCCCTATTAAACAGGCTTCTTCTAAACTATAGTTTTGCGCCACCAAAGCCGTGATTACGCCAGTCAGTACATCGCCGGTGCCACCCGTAGCCATGCCTGCGTTACCAGTGGTGTTAAAATAGATCTTACCTTCTGGTGTACCGATGGCGGTATGCGAGCCTTTTAAACAAACATAGCAACTATATTCCCGGCAAAACTCTTTCAGGTGCTCCAGGCGGTCGTAGTCGTTTTTTGTTTTGCCTACCAGCCGCTCAAACTCTTTCGGGTGCGGTGTAAAGATGATCCTGTTTTTAGGTAACTGTGCTTTCAGGCGGTCGCTGCCCGCGATGATGTTGATCGCATCAGCATCTATCACCATAGGAAGTGAACTGGTTGCCAGTAACTGGCCTAAAGCGGTTTTGGTATGTTTGTCTTTGCCTATTCCGGGGCCAATTCCGACTACGTTATACCTCTCCATTTCCTCGGGAAGTTCCGAAATATGCTTGCGGTGCTTGTCGGCTAAGGTCATGGCCTCCGGCACGGCCGTTTGCAGGATCGGGTAACCTGCTGCCGGCGCATGCACCGTTAACAGGCCCACACCACTCCGCAGGCACGCACGCGCAGCCAGCACAGCCGCTCCCATCTTCCCGAAACCACCACACAGCAGCAAGGCATGCCCGTAAGAGCCTTTGTGCGAGAATTTCCGACGCCGCCTGAGCAGCTGTTTTATATCCGAGGCCGTGCTAAAGTTATAGTTTGTCTGTGCTTCAGAAATAAAGCCCGGGCTCAGGCCAATAGGTACTGTGTGCCATTCCCCAACATACGGCTCATGCTGCGGCAGAAAAAATGCCAGTTTCGGTAGCTCAAAACTGATGGTATAGTTTGCTTTGATGATGGCACTCTCTTCCGGTGTCTGGCTATCAGTGAAAAGCCCGGAAGGGATGTCGATACTCGTAATGCAGGCGCCGCTGCTGTTCAGGTGCCGGATCACCTCCGCAAACAGGTCGGTAACAGGTCGGTTTAGGCCGGTGCCGAAGAGCGCATCTACAACGCAATGTTTCCGGTTTATAGTTGGAAGATCAGCAACAGAAAGGATGGTGTGGCGCTGTACTGCTTCGGGCAGGCGCTGCAGGTTTACTTTATGATCCGGGGATACTTTTTCGCTGTCGCCGATGAGGAACACTTTTACTGCATACTGCCGCTGACAAAGCAGGCGCGCTACAGCCAGGCCGTCTCCGCCGTTATTGCCGGGCCCGCAGAAGATGTATACCTGCTCCTGTGGCGTAAACTTGTTCTCGAAACAGGCTGTAAACGCTCTGGCTGCCCGCTCCATCAACTCCAGCGAGTCTATTTCTTCATATTGTAAGGTAGCGGCATCAGCCTGGCGGGTCTGGGCAGCGGAGAGTATTTTCATGTGGAACGGCTACTTGAAGTCCTGCATGAATATACTATAGTTTTGGCAACAGGTTGATAGGTGGCTGTAGTTGATGAGAGGAATGGCTAGTGATGAAGATTCCTTTTGTGAGGGGAGTGCTTGAGTTTGTAGGATAGAGCTAAGTTGTTTTTATAGTTGCCGTTACTGGCTATAGTTGCTGGTTTGTCACTAGCCTGTTGTTTCATAGCATCTTTTATTCCTGGGAGCTTTACTTGCCCTTTGTTTTATAGTTGGCTTGGCTCTCTCGGGCCGAGCGGCCCCGTCTTCGGGCATCGCGCTGCTGCCTTCTTGCTATCCTCCTGCGTCGGATTGCCTGCGGCACCGCAACAAGTCAAAGGCGCTCAACCCAAAGACT
>DATBUF010000349.1:0-5869 GCA_036516435.1 Pontibacter sp. | reverse complement strand
AAGGTTAAATTTACGGTCAGCTTTGAGAACGCGGAAAGCGCAGCCATTCTAGGGCTCAACAACGACTGGGATAACCCGGTAACGATGAGCAAAAAGAAAAATGGCGCTTTTGAAGCTGTGCAGACCCTGCCCAAAAATTCCCAGCATGAATTTAAGTACCTCGTGAACGGGAGCGAGTGGCACAACGATGCCACTGCGGATGGAGAAGTGCCAAACGAGTTTGGTGGTACCAACAGCTTATTAGTACTATAGATAAACGATCTGCTCAAAACAGAGATAGCTGAGCTATAGTTGTACGCAGGTTGTACAAGTGCCTTGCCTGGCATGGTTGGAAGTGCACATTCTTTCCGGCTGGTTTCGGCTGCATTTTACCGCAGCTGTCTGCAATTCTGTTAAGCGGCCTGGCCGAAGAGGGTGACTAACTCAGAGAGGGGCGTGTGGTTCCGGCAAATTCATCAGTGATGGTGCGACTGTTCAGAACTATAGTTTAGCCGGATGGACCACAGCAAATGGGGGCTTTATAAACCAGAAGAGACACAGCATGCTGTGTCTCTTCTGGTTTATAAAGCTATAGTTGAAAGTAACCTATGCAGATAGTAGCTCTTTTTCTACAGCTATAGTTTCCGGTTTTTTGTCCCATTCGTCTGCATTCTTTATGCCCAGCTTTTCGGCACTGAAGACCGGATCAAGACCTGCTTTGCGTTGTTCCTGGTAATCCTTAAGTGCTCGTAGTGCCGGTCTGCGGAGCATGATAATGGCGATCACATTCAGCCAGGCCATAATTCCTACGCCAATATCCCCCAGTACCCAGGCTGATTCTGCTGTCTTAACAGAGCCGTAGAAAGTGGCAGCCAGCATCACCGCGCGGAGTGCCCAGATCATCCATTTTCTGCCTTTGGTGTTCAGGTAGCTCAGGTTTGTTTCGGCAATGTAGTAATAAGCCATAATGGTAGTAAAGGCAAAGAAGAAAAGCGAGATGGCAACAAACCCGCTGCCCAGCGTAGGGAAGTGGGTATTAACAGCCGACTGTGTGTATTCAGGGCCGAAAGGCACGCCCGGTAGGTTCTCCACTATAAAGCCTCCCTCGGGGTTTACAACGTTATACTGCCCTGTAAACAAGATCATGAACGCAGTGGCGGTACAAACAAAAAGTGTATCCACGTAAACGGAGAAGGCCTGTACCAGTCCCTGCTTGGCAGGGTGGCTTACTTCGGCGGCAGCGGCTGCGTGCGGTGCCGTGCCCTGACCTGCCTCGTTCGAGTAAATGCCTCGCTTTACGCCCCACGAAATAGCCATCCCGAATATACCGGCAAACGCAGGTTCTATGTCAAAAGCCGAGCGGATGATCAGGGAAAGGATCGCCGGCACTTCAGTAATGTTCATCAGAATAATAACCACGGACATCAGGATATAGGCACCCGCCATAAACGGTACCACCACCTGTGCCACATTACCGATGCGCTTTACGCCACCTACAATAATAAGCGCCAGCAGCAGGGTAACGCCAATACCAGTATAAGCCACCGGCACCTGAAAGGCGTTGCTGATGCCTGAAGCAATACTGTTGCTCTGCACACCCGGCAGGAAAAAGGCCATGCTTACGATGGTAGCCACGGCAAATAAAACAGCGTACCATTTTACGCCCAGGCCTTTCTCAATGTAGAATGCAGGGCCGCCCCGGTACTGCCCGTCTTTGGTTTGCTTGTAAATCTGGCCCAGGGTAGCCTCTATAAAAGCAGAAGCACTGCCCAGGAAAGCGATAGCCCACATCCAGAAAACAGCGCCCGGTCCACCCATGGCAATGGCGGTGGCTACACCGGCTATGTTCCCGGTTCCCACGCGACCGGCAATGGCTACGGTAAAGGCCTGAAACGAACTGATGCCTTGCTGCGATGACTCGTTATTAAACAACAGGCGCCACATCTCGCGGAGGTAACGGACCTGCAGGAACCTGGTGGCAATAGAGAAATAGATACCGGCGCCAAGACAAAGTATGATAAGGGCGTTGCTCCAGACAATGTCATTGACCGAACTGATGATGTTTTCCATGCGGTTTCTGGTAGTAGTTAAAGTTGAAAGTTTAGTTAGGTTGTGTGTAGTGTCAGGTATTTGGCAGTTTAAATTAAAGTAAATATCTCAGAAATGTAGGGTTTATCTGAGGTAATTGCCGCTGGCTCAGTTTACCGCAGGCTCTGGATGCCAGTCTATAGTTTACAGAACCTGCTGAGAATGAGGAGAGTCGCCCCTGTTCAGGTAAAGGAGCCGTACGGGTAATTATTTTAACATAGGAGTGAGGCCTTACTCAGCCTTTGGACTGGCACAGGAGAGGGGGCAGGCCGTTGCGGTCAGAATAGCAGGTGCTATAGTTTCTCAGCTATTTCTCCGGAAGCTTTTTATCTTACTATCAGCTGCTATAGTCAGCTATTCTATAGTTAGGTTTCTGAGTAGGCGTTAGATGCTTACGGTTAGCTGAGGCTGTGTTGCCGTAGAGTTGTTGCTGGCTATAGTTTGTACAGCTAAGCGGGTTATTGTAACTATAGCCACCAACCCTCACCAACAGCAAGGTGCACTGTGTCGCCGGTACTTAGGTGGTTGCTATTCGTTTTCACTGTCAGGTTTGTTCCGTTTACCTGCACCTCCACCTCATAGTAGCTACCGAAATAATGTACACCTGCTATAGTTCCGGCTGTGCCGCTGGCGCCCTCTGTGGTAAGCTTTATAGCCTCAGGGCGAATGAGCAGGTGCGCTTCAGGAGCGTGTTCTACTCCGGTAAGGGTTTTGGCTGCAGCGGCGGGTAGCAGGTTGTACTTGCCGAAAAGCGAGGCGGCATAGGCATTGACAGGTTGTTTGTAGATTTGCTCCGGGGTACCTTGCTGTATCAGGCGCCCTTGCTGCAGCACCAGTATTTCATCAGCCCAGGAGAGGGTATCGAGCGGGTCGTGTGAAATGAGCGTGACTGTAATGCCAAGTTCTTCGCTGATGTCGCGGATAACAGATTTGAGGGTGTTTTTATGGCCCATGTCCAGGTTAGAGAAGGGCTCATCGAGGAGCAGCAGACTGGGCCAGGTGCTGAGAAGCCGGGCCAGTGCAATGCGCTGCCTTTCACCACCGGATAGTTGGTTGGTCCGACGCTTGGTCAGGTGACTGATGCGGCAGATCTCGTACAGGGTACCGGCCTCTTCCCTGGTTAGGGTATTACTATACTCCAGCACTTGTTCTACGCGTAAAAACTGGGGCAGCTCAAACTGCTGCGACAGGTACGCAATCTCAGGGTGCCCGGCCACCAGTACATCATGCGGGCCAAGTATCTTCTCCTGATGCAACAGCACCTCACCGCTACTGGGCTGTATCAGGCCGGCTATAGTTTGCAGCAGCGTGCTTTTACCAGAACCTGTTTCTCCGGCTATTACTACTTTCTGGCCTTCGTGCTGGCTAAAGCTGATGTGTTGCAGAATAGGTACTTCATTCTCCACTACACTAATACCGGATACAGTTAACAGGCTCATAAAACAGGACGTACTTTGTAGTTTAAACTATAGCGCAGGAGCAGGATAACGCCCGGGCAGCAAAGCTGCAAAAGTACAGCAAACCGGCGTGGTTTACTATGCCCAAATGCAGATGTTGTAAATCTATAGTTGCCTGGGGCAGGCCTGGCCGCATCAGGTCAGCAGAGGTGCTCGCTGAAGAGAAGGGAGTAGCTGTAGACGGTATTGATAAACGTTACAAATCATACGTTTATCAGTACCATCAGCTTTATTTTGGGTTGGTGTGTAAAGTTTAACTATAGCAGGTGCTTAGCTTGCCAGTTTCACTTTAACAGCCACAAGGCCTTTAGGACCTTTTTCTACCTCAAAAGTAACTTTGTCATTTTCTTTTATGGCGCTGGCCAGGCCATTCTGGTGCACAAATATACTTTCCTGGGTTTCATGGTCTTTTATAAAACCATAGCCTTTGGAGGTATTAAAGAATGTAACTGTTCCTTTCCGGATCAGGTCAGCAGGGTCGGGTGGGGCTTGTCTGGAAACGCCGATCTGGATATCTTCCTGCTTTACGTCCTTTTTCTTTTTAGTAGGATCTGGTGGCGTAGCCGATATGTTTCCGAATTCGTCCACATAGGCCATCATGTCGTCAATGCCTTTTCCTTTGTTAGAGTTGGCCTTACGATCCTCTTTCTTTTGTTCTTTGTCTTGTCTCTTTCGTAACTTCTTTTTTTCTTTCTCCTTCTTGCTGAAGGTTTCCTGTGATCTACCCATTTAATGTTTTAGTTATTTGAATTATTTACGTGTGTGGTTCGGGCGTGTTGCCACTTACTTTGCCAGGTAATTGGTACCGTTGCGGATCCACTTCTCAAAAAAGGTATTATCGCTGAATTCTCCGGTCAGCAGCTCAAACTCAGCTTCATCCCTGTTATCGCGCGAATCCATAAACTGTGGCAACGATTCCTGGTTGTTAGGGATCCAGTCCTGTCCTTTTTTAAGTGCCACGCATATGTACTCGCGGGTGGTGGTGTCCACTAAATATTTTCTGTTCATGGTATCCTTTTTTTAATGATTACTATAATGGTGCTCGGGGAGCAAATACTAAAAAAGCCTTACAAAACGTAAGGCTTTTTTATGAATAAAGTTATGAAGCCAGACTAAGCTAACTTTACATTGACTGCATTCAGTCCTCTTTTTCCTTCTTTGAGATCAAATACTACTTTGTCGTTCTCTCTGATTTCGTTGATCAAACCTGTTACGTGTACAAAGTACTCCTGATCTGAATTGTCTTCTTTGATAAAACCAAACCCTTTGGTGTCATTGAAGAATTTTACTGTTCCGTTATTCATTCTTGATTTGTTTATTATATACCAACTACATTTTCGCCGGCATATACGTTCATTATTTCTTACAAAGTACGATAAATAATTTACAATACCAGTATATTGTTTCTAAATAGATAAAAACTGCAACTAAAAATGCAAATACTGTAAATTAAGCAGCAAAGTCCTGCTGATTACTGCCTAGGTTATCCGAAATTTGTTTACCTTAAGACACCAAAAGAACCATAACCTCACACCACATCATGAAAAAACATACCCAATACCTGAGCGCATTTGCGCTTGCCGCCCTGTTGTGCGCCAGCCCCGTTCTGGCAGGTAAAACGCATACCGCCACCGTGAAAGAAACCGTTGTAGCTGCTACGGCATTGCAGGTAAATACCGCAGGCAGCACCATGAGGTGGAATGCCAAAAAGGTAGGAGGGGAGCACTACGGAACTATAAAAATTGCCCAGGGAATACTGGACGTGAAGGGCAGCAAACTGACAGGAGGCACCTTCATGATTGATATGGGCTCCATAGTAGTAGAAGACATTACCCGGCCGGAATCGAACAAGCGCCTGACCGATCACCTGAAATCAGATGACTTTTTTGGGGTGGAGCAATACCCGACAGCAACTTTCAATATTACCAAGGCCGCACCGGTAGCTAAAGCCAAAGCCGGACAGCCAAACTATACCATTACCGGTAACCTGACAATAAAAGGCATTACGCACCCGATCACGTTTCCGGCTACAGTAGCTGTGAAGGGCAAAAGTGCTACTGCCGCCGCAACTATAGAAGTAGACCGCACCAAGTACGACATCAAGTACCGCTCCGGCCTGATTGGTACCGCAGCCGATAAAATTATAGCCGATACCTTTACCATCGACCTGAAGCTAACTGCCGGTGAGGCAGCAGACAAGCAGTTGGGAAGTAAGTAGGTCGCTGCCTGCTATAGTTGTGTTCGGAGCTTAGAAAAACACCCCAGCGCTTGTGAAAATGCTGGGGTGCTGTTCCATGCCTGAATGTACCTTATCAGGTCAGTTTGTGTTATGGTGCCGGTGTTAG
>DATBUF010000348.1:0-8020 GCA_036516435.1 Pontibacter sp. | reverse complement strand
TCACGTTTATTTTGCGTACCTTTGCGGCCGATTTGGTATCAGTCTGATTTACTGTTTAACTGGCACGGCTGCTATATTTTGATAGGCACACCTGGTTTATTTTAGTTTTCGACGCGTATAGGGATTAGTAAGATCCAGGCTGTCACCAGACATGGTTAAATCAGTAAACACAACAGATGAACAAAATCAGATTTGATGAGCTTCCGCTTTCGCCGGAGGTTCAGCGAGCAATCGCAGACATGGGCTTTGAAGAAGCCTCTCCCATCCAAACAGAAGCAATCCCGGTAGTTTTAGAAGGACGTGACATTATAGGGCAGGCACAGACCGGCACCGGTAAAACAGCTGCCTTCGGTATTCCTACCATCGAGAGCATCGACGAACGCGACAGAAGCGTGCAGGCACTTATTCTTTGCCCAACGCGCGAACTGGCTATCCAGGTAGCCGGCGAAATCCAGAAGCTCATAAAGTATAAGCCAAATATCAGCATTGTGCCAATTTACGGTGGCCAGTCTTACGACCGCCAGCTGCGTGCCTTAAAGCAGGGCGTGCAAATCGTGATCGGTACACCGGGCCGCGTAATGGACCACATCGAGCGTGGTACCCTGAAGCTGGACAAGGTAAAGAAGATTATCCTGGACGAAGCAGACGAGATGCTGGACATGGGTTTCAGAGAGGACATTGAGTTCGTGCTGAGCCACATGCCGGAAGAGCGTCAGACCATTTTCTTCTCGGCTACTATGTCGAAGCCGATCATGGAGCTGACCAAACTATACCAGAACGATCCGGTGCTGGTGAAAGTAGTGCACAAAGAACTGACGGTTACCAACATAGACCAGGTTTACTTTGAAGTGCGTAACAGCATGAAGCAGGAAGTGCTTTCGCGCGTGCTGGATATGTTTAACATGAAGTCGGTGGTGATCTTCTGCAATACCAAGCGTATGGTGGATGAACTGGTTACCGGCCTGCAGAGCCGTGGCTATTTTGCTGACGGGTTGCACGGTGACCTGAACCAGAACCAGCGCTCGAACGTGATGGGCAAGTTCCGTAACGGCCAGCTGGAAGTACTGGTAGCTACCGATGTGGCGGCACGTGGTATAGACGTAGAGAATGTGGAGGCAGTATTTAACTACGACCTTCCGCAGGATGAAGAAGCTTATGTGCACCGTATTGGCCGTACAGGTCGTGCTGGTAAATCTGGCAAGGCTTTCTCGTTTGTATCAGGCCGCTCGGATATGTACAAGCTGAAGGACATTATGCGCTACACCAAGGCAAACATTGTGCTGCAGCAAGTGCCTACTTTTGAGGATGTGAATGAGCGTCGCTCCAGCATGTTCCTTGACAAAGTGCGCGAAGTACTGGAGAAAGGGAACCTGTCCAAGCAGATAACGCTGATTGAGCGCCTGGTGAACGAAGATTATACGTCGCTGGAAGTAGCCGCAGCTTTGCTTAAAATGAGCCTGAAAGAGGCAAAAGTGAAAGAAGCCGGTAAGGAGGCTGAAAAAGGCCTTGGTCTGTCTAAAGACGGGTATGACCGCCTGTTTATCACTATTGGCAAAAAAGATCGTGTGCATCCGAAAGATCTGATCGACCTGCTGGCCGCTAATGCAGATATTCCTGCTTCTAAAGTAGGCGACATCGACCTGTACGATAAGTTCAGCTTTGTGGAAGTGCCAACTGAATACACTGCCAACATTCTGGAGAAGGTGGGCCGCATAGAGGTGGATGGCCGTATGGTTATCGTAGAGAAATCGGATAAAAAAGGCGCCGGCAAAGAAGGTGGTGACCGTGAAGACCGTGGTGGCAGAAGTCGCTTTGGTGGCGGAGATCGCGACAGAGGTGGTGACCGTGGTGGAAGCCGTTTCGGCGGACGCGGCGGTGACAGAGATCGTGACCGTGGCGGCGAAAGAAGAAGCTTTGGTGGCGGAGACCGTGGTGGTAGCCGTTTCGGGGGAGACCGCGAAAGAGGCGGCGACCGCGACCGTGGTGGAGAGGGCCGTGGATTCCGCAGAAAAAGATTCTAAACTATAGCAACCTTCGCCTGTAAGGGGCGTATATAGAATCATACAGCTTTAGAAGCTTAAAAAACTTCATTAACTGTTAGAATAAGCCGACTTGAAACGTCGGCTTATTTGTTTTACAGGCAGTTTAAATTTCTGCCGGATTTATTCTGCAAACTATAACCTTTGCCCGGGCAGGGCGTAAAAGGAGTATCATAAAAAGGTTGGAAGATTAAGCTGACTGCTTCTGCAGTTAGATATAGTAAAGGTAGCACCAGACGGGCGCTACCTTTATTGTTTTCAGGCCTGTTCACTCCATTCCCATCTCTATTATTTTCCTACTTGTATAATATTGGGTATATATTAGCCGTTTGCTATACTATAGCTTTGTGCCTCAAGAGAGTAATCTACACTGTTAAGTACACGTTACTAAAATGGAGAAGATACAGCCAGTATTCATATAGCTGCTCACTTACGGATTAGAACACAAGGTAACCAATAACTTAGACGGGTTGCAGTAGCTTCCCTTATAGCCCTATTCTTGCCGCTGCAGAACTACGCCAGTTGTATACTGTTATGCCAAACAAGGAGAAACAAATCTTTCAGATCATTATATATGAAAAACAAACTTTTAGCCCTGGGATTATGCTTTGTAGGAAGCTTAATAAGTGTTGCTGCGCTGGCTCAAGGAAAATTTACGGCAACTATTCAGCTTTCACCACAGCTTGACCCAGAAGATGTGACCGTTTATTATGACAATGGCAAAGAACTGATACAGGTCGAGTCTGAGTTTAAAGCGGGTAAACTTATAGTTTCTGAAACATACTTTTCGAAGTATGCTACTATAGAGCTAAGCTACCCTAGCCCAAACCCAATTCGGTCTTACTATAAGGCTTTCTTTATCAGCGATAAGCCTGCAACAATTAGGTTTACACCCACAACTGTGGCAAATAATCCTCTTGCAAGTTATAAGTTAAAGAATGCCTATGACATAGACAGTAAGGGGAAAGCCAAAATGGAAACCTTTATTTCAGCGGAGGAAAGAGATTTCTTTGAGTTTTTGGATGCCAATCAGACAAAATTCGGTGAGAGCGACTCCTTAGTTAAAGTATTATTTCAGAAAAGTGAGCGCCTGGCGTTGAAAAAGGCTGAATATATTAAGAAGCATGCAAACGAGTATTACTCTTTCTGGTTATTCAGGAGAGAAATTGCCGGTAACAAGCTTCTGGTAGCTGATAGCCTTTTGGCAACTTTCAATCATGCATTTCCTGCCGAGTTTAAGAACAGCGCGGAAGGTATTCAGGTCGCTAAGGTGCTCAGGGGGATGAATATCAAGAAGGGACAACCGGCACCTGACTTCTTCGCTACAGACGAGAGGGGGAAGGAGGTAAGACTCACCGATTTTAAGGGTAAGTTCGTTTTAATTAACTTCTGGGCGTCCTGGTGCAAGCCCTGCCTGGAGGAAATGCCTGTGATTGTAGAGATGAAGGAAAAGTACCCGGAAAAGCTAGAGGTCGTATTTATTACACTTGACAGCAATGCGGACTTAGCAGCAAAAGCTGTAGAGAAGTACAGAATGTCAGGAATACACATCAGGGGAAATGCAGATTTGGTTGCAACTTATGGAGCACAGGCCATACCTGTTGTTTACCTGGTAGATCCGGAAGGCAATGTAATCTATAGCAGGCATGAAGAAGGTGACCCTCAGCTTCAGCAGCTTCCCGGATTGCTGCAAAAAAGAATATAAGTTAACGTGCTTCCCAGAGATTTTAAAGATACAAAGCGCCACAGGATAGCAATAACTGGTCGAAATAGAAGGTGTGTAACTTCAACTATAATCTTCTATAGTTTAGCTGTTAAAGCACGGTCACAAAAAAAGGAGCCTCATCAGCTCCTTTTGTTTTTATATCATAGCACACTTAGGCCTCGCCTCTGGCTTGGTCGCGCAGGGCACGAATGTGGTCGTGGGCACTCTTTACGTCCATGTACTGCTGCTCCACAATCTGCTTCAGGTTACCTGGCAACTCCTGCTGACGGGCTTCCTCAAAAGCCTTTACAGCATAATCTTCGCCACGCTCGCACTCTTCTAAGATACGCTTTCTGTCTTTAGAGCTGATGGCAGATTTAATGTCGATCCAGATGCGGTGCACGGTACCCTCCAGAGAGCTGGACTCATCATCCATTTTTCCCATGGTATGCAGTGCATCCTGCAGCTCAGTGATCATGCTGTCGCGCTGCACGGCATATTTCCGGAACAGATCTTTCAGGTCCTGGTCTTCTACGTCTTCTGCAGCCGTTTTGTATCCTTTAGCTCCATCTTTGCACCGCTCAATCAGGTGGTGCACCGTGGAGAGTACTTCTTTATTGATTTCCATAGTTTTATAAGGTTTAGTTACTATATGCGGTATTACTCATATTGGTAATTAAAAGTTACTATGGCCGAAGTATAGTTTACGATGCCATTGCCTTGCCTGCCAGGTAGCCGGTGGTCCAGGCGGCCTGAAAGTTAAAGCCACCGGTAATGCCGTCAATGTCCAGCACTTCGCCTGCAAAGTGCAGGCCCGGGTGCAGGCGGCTTTCCAGCGTCTTCATGTTTACCTGGCTCAGGTCTATGCCGCCGCAGGTTACAAATTCCTCTTTAAACGTGGTTTTTCCTTTCACCTGAGCCTCCATCCGGAGCAGGGCTTCCACCAGCTTATTGGTGTTTTTTGCGGGCAGTTCAGCCCATTTGGTTTCAGGCTGAATTTCGGCCAGCAGCGTAAGTGCTTTCCAGAGGCGTTGGGGCAGGTTGAACAGCGGGTTTGTAGTAACTACTTTTTTGGGGTGAGCCTGCCTGTAGTTTTGCAGATCCGTACGCAGGGCTTCTTCGGTAAAGGCTGGTACCCAGCTAATAAGTGCCGTAAACGTATACTGCTGCTCATGAAAAACACGTGCTCCCCAGGCAGAGAGCTTCAGAACGGCCGGGCCACTATAGCCCCAGTGTGTTATAAGCAAGGGGCCTTCATATTCCAGCTTCTGGCCGGCGATCCGCACCTTAGCATGCGGCACCGAAATCCCCATAAGTTCTTTTAAAGGATTACCCGGTACATTAAACGTAAAGAGCGAAGGTACAGGTTCCTGCACCGGGTGGCCAAGCTGGCGTAGCCAGTCGTAACCATTGCTTTTAGGATTGCCGCCCGTACTTACCAGCACTTTATCGGCTTTAAGTTCCGAGTCGTTGCTCAGGTGAAGTATAAACTGGTTTATAGTTGCAGTAGGAGGAGAGATGCGTTGCACCCCAAGGCTGGTTTTTATAGTTACGCCGGCTTTACGGGCTGCCTGCAGCAGGCAATCAGCTATAGTTTGGGAGTCGTCCGTTTCAGGAAACATACGGCCGTCAGCCTCGGTTTTAAGTTTTACGCCGCGCTGCTCAAACCAGGTTACTGTGTCCTGTGCTCCAAAAGTCTTGAACGCCTCCTTCAGCTGCCTGGCGCCACGCGGGTAGTGCTGCGATAACGGTCCTGGCAGGAAGCAGTGGTGCGTAACATTGCAGCGTCCGCCTCCCGATACCAGTACCTTGGCAAGTAGCTTGTTTGTTTTTTCAAGGAGTATAACTTCTGCATCCGGGTTAGCTTCCGCACACGTTATGGTCCCGAAAAAGCCGGACGCCCCACCACCTATTACTACAATTCTCATTTTAATTGTTTAATTGTTTAATTGTTGAATGGTTAAATTGTTGTTAAACAATGTAATTGCAGGAGTCAACAATTTAACAATGCAACCATCCAACCATTTAATCGACAAATTTACGAAAAGAACTGGATGGGGTCAGGGTACCGGAAAACGTAAGGCAGCTCATTTTTTAGTTTCTCGCTGCTGATGATTTTAAAGCTTGTCTCCTGCATTACTTTAAAGGTGGGGGGCACTAGGCCAGCCTGCAAGGTGGCGGCAGGGTAAAAGTCTTTCCGCATGGGGTGCACATCGGAGCAGGCGTTGTATACTTCGCCCCATTTCTCCTGCTCTATCAGCCGTTTCAGGATCGTGATGCAATCTTCCAGGTGAATGAGGTTGACTGGTGCATCGCCATTCGGTACTTCTGTTTTACCTGCCATAAACCTGCCGGGGCTCCGGTCGCCGCCTGCCAGTCCGGCAAAACGAACTATAGTTGTCAGCCATTCTTCGCGCTCCCGGAAAAGCTGCTCTGCCTGCAGCAAACTATAGCCTGTGTCACCTGGCCGGGTAAGCTGGTCGTCTTCTTCCGTTACAATGCGGTTCAGGTCGTTGTAAACGGAGGTGGAGGATACAAACAGCACCTTACGCACAGGCGAGTCGAGCAGCGCTTTCCGGAGAAGCTGTAGTTGCGCCAGGTAAGAGCTGCCGCCATCCGAGCGCAGCCGTGGAGGAATATTCAGGACCAGTACATCTGCTTCCAGAAAACCGGCCAGTGTAGATGCATCTGTTGCTTCAGTCTGAAGGTCTACCATGTACGGCTGTATTCCTTTCTGTTCCAGTAAGCTGAGTTTGGCAGGAGAAGTGGTAGAGCCTTTTACACGTTTCCCGGAGTTTAGCAATGCTTCTGCCAGGGGCAGGCCCAGCCACCCGCAACCCATTATACTGATATCCGCTTTTTTGCTCATGATGCTGATCTATAGTTCGTAACAAAAATGCCGGCAGCCTGTTAGTTTTACCTATAGTTGTCGGGCCACATTATGCCGGACAAAGTAACACATTAATGCAATATGATGTCATAATAATCGGTACTGGCTTTGGCTCGCTTACGGCAGCAGCTTTGCTTTGCAAGCGAGGGTTTAAGGTGTGTCTGCTGGAACAGGCCAAGTACCCCGGCGGCTGTGCAACATCTTACAAGCGCAAAGGTTACTGGTTCGAGACAGGTGCCACAACGCTGGTTGGTTTAGATGAGGGCATGCCACTGTGGTATCTGCTGGAGGAGACCGGTATCCGGATTCCGGGCCTGAGAAAGCTGGAAATACCGATGCAGGTGCATCTGCCTGATGGCACGGTCGCCACCCGGTACCAGCACCTTGAAGCCTGGATTGCAGAGGCAGAACGTGTGTTCGGCAAGTACAACCAGCGCCCATTCTGGGAGTATTGCTACAACATAAGCAGGCAGGTGTGGTGGGTCTCGCTTCAGCAGCAGAGCTTTCCGTTCTCTACCTTTGGTGATGTATGGCAGGGCATCCGTTCGTTTCGGCCCGAACAGTTACGATTGCTGCCAGGTGCCTTCAGAACAGTAGCGGATCTGCTGAAGCACTATAGTTTAGACAAGAATCAACTGTTTACTGACTTTGTAAACGAGCAACTCCTGATAACCGCTCAGAACCACATGGGCGAAGTGAATGCTCTTTTCGGGGCAACAGCGCTGTGCTACACGCTTTACAGCAACTATTACATCGATGGCGGCCTCATCAATTTAGTGAATCCCGTGCTCGACTATTGCCGGCAACAGGGTGCCATTGTAAAATACGGCCACCAGGTAAATAGTATAAAGCCGATAGATGAAAAGTATTGTGTAAGCACCTCAAAGGGCCATTTTACAGGCAGTTACCTGATTAGCGGCATACCGTTGAATAATACCCTGGATCTCTACCAGGATGCTAAGCTACAGCATAAACTGCAACACAGCATCTTGCCCTCTGAGAAACTGAACGGCGCTTTTACCATGAGCCTGGTGCTGAAGAAGCAGGAACACCAGCCAGTTTTGCACCATCAGCTGCACGTGCCGGAAGGGTTGCCCGTAATCGGGAGCAAAAGCTTCTTTGTCAGTTTCAGTCATCCTGCAGACACTATGCGTGCGCCAGCGGGGGAGCAGGTAGCCAGTATCAGTACCCATATTCCTGATCCTTCAAAAACGTACATCAGCCGCAAAGATGCTCTGGCACAAACTATAGTTGACAAGCTGCACCAGGAAGGGCTCGTGAATAAGGCGGATATGCTGTCTTACCAGTCAGCTACACCCGGTGCCTGGCAGTTCTGGACAAAACGCTCTTTCGGCGCTGTAGGCGGCTACCCGCAATACAGCCACA
>DATBUF010000347.1:0-2841 GCA_036516435.1 Pontibacter sp. | reverse complement strand
TCTGATTTTACCTGTGCCAGCCGTTTCATCTGTTTTGCTGTGCTGTCGTGCTTGCGGGGCTTTTTGCGCTTCAGACTATGTGAGCCTATCAGCCACAGGTAATTGTTAGCCATGCCCATCCCTTCTATGTCTACCTCGCTATTGTTACTATCAGGCAGCTGCAGGTACTCTGCCAGGTTAAAGGTTTTGTGGGCAGCAAAAGATCCATCCTGTTGCTGCGTCAGGCGTTCTATAGTGGTGCGCTCGTCGCAGCTCAGCCATAGGTTATTGCCGGTGTGCAGTACTGTCGAGAGGCCGTCGCGCACGTGTTTTCCTTCCTGGTTCAGGCTCAGTTCCGGATCGAAGTGCAGTGTAAGCGTATGTGCCATAGGTTTTGTGTAGAGATATATCCAGTGCTGCTTTACGTACAAGTTACAAAATAGAAGCTTGCAAAAGGTTGCTGTATACATCACGTTCCTCCTTGCTATAGTTTGCCAGCGCATTTAAAACTGAAAAGCCCGGTGTTGGGCACCGGGCTTTTCAGTTCTAAAGTATCGAATGCTTAAGAAGATGTTCTGCCGAACTTGTTGCTTCTTGAGGTAGTCGTATTTGATTTTGTTTTGCCTTTGTTACGTGAGTTCATCGCTAACCAGCCTGCACCCAACGCCAGCAATGAGCCACCTACTACTTTCTGTGTGGTGCTCAGCCCGTTTACTTTGTTCATGGCTGTTGTCCCGAACTCCTGCAGCTTGTTTGTCATGTTATTCATATCAAAGCCTCCTTTAGAAGAAGAGCCAGAGCCTGACTTCTGGTTTCCCATGCCTGATGAACCTGTTCCGGAATTCATATTAGACTGGCTGCCACCCATAGTGGAAGATCCGCTTGAAGATGACATGTTACCAGTTGAGCTATTTTGAGCCGACTGACCTGAAGAGCCCTGCGGCTGGGATGTTCTATTCTGTTTGTTTTCCATGATTTGTTTGTTTAAAATTTTTGTTCTTTCACATTATCCAGAGCGGGTGCAGCAGTGTATCTGCTACTCCACTCAGCTTTCGTCAGACTTATTTTATCGGTTTTCGGAGCATATGGTTTCACTTTTCTGATCATTTCAGTTTTTTAACAACTGTATCTCTCCAAAATTACAAACTACTTCTGAGCAATAGGCCTGTGCGCTTTTAGCCTTTGCAGCGCTTCTTTTGCCTTATTATACTCTTCCTCTTGCTGCTGAGATGGTTTCATGCGTTTGTAGAAACCCAGAATATGCTGTTGCAGCTCCGGGGTCAGGTACTTATAGTTGTTTTTATCGAGCTTCTGCACCAGCGTAAAGTATGTTTCATCAGCCAGTTCATACTCGCCCGGCCCGGTTGGTTTGCCTGTATCAAGTAACATGTTCGTAAATACTGATTTGTTGGCCTTTAACTGCCCTAGCACCACGGCATACTTCCTGACAGTGGTATTAAAGCTGTTGTAGAACAGCTGCTCGGCCTCCGGTGTAGGCATGGTAAAGCCCAGGGACCTGAGCGGGCCTACCTTCGGAGCTATTTTGATAAGCCAGGCTGCTATGCGGGCAAAAAAGCCGGGTTGCTCGTAGGTATTCCCCCACTTCTCATGATACCTGGCCCTGCTCATGCGGTAAACAAATTCGCGGCGGGTTGCCCCCGATTTAGCTGCTTTGATATCGCTTTGCTTTGCCTTCCAGGCGGCTTTCGTCAGGTCGGGCATCAGGTTTTTTATAGTGTAGCGGTAAGTACCTATCGTTAGCGGCACACTTACAAACACATCTCCCAGCTCCAGCCCATAGGTTTTCCTGAAGGCGCGTTCCAGCGGTTCCTGGGCTACCTCAAAGCCAATAAACTGCTGATACGATTCCGGCGCATAGTTGCCACGGGCTACCTGCAGCACATCAAACCCGAACTCTGTTTTTACATGCGACACCGGGTGATCAGCAAACGTTACGGTAGGCCCAAACTGCTGCTTTAATTCAGGGTACACCAGCGGCACGGCCTTGTTTGTGCCCAGCGAGTGGCCGTAAATGTCTGCGTTATAGTGTGCGAGGGCTCCCAGAGCAAAGGCGAAGTCGTTTACATCCTGTGCCTCGTAAAGCAGGTTCTGTACAAAATCGCCGCTACGCACATAATGCAGCAGGTCTGTAAAAAACTTGCTCCCAAACGGAAAGTAGCCCATGTCCTGCAAAATAGCTCCACCGTAGGCATAAGCGTGGGCCTTTTGCAATTCAGCTTCATTAGCCTTCGGGTAGCGTTTTTGGAGAAGTGGCTTTATGTCTTTTTGCCAGGCAGCATCAATAATGGCCTGGTGCGTAAGTACGCCATAGGCCTGCGCGGGCGGCGCAGCGCCCCAGAAAAAGAGCAGCAAAACAAGGCTGTAGCATATACAGCGCATACTGATAGGTTGCATGTACCTGCATACGAAGCTGTGCCTGAAAAGTATAGCTCAAGTGCTATAGTCCTATACTTCTCTTTTTTTACTCCTATCATGCATCACTTCAGCCAGGCTGATGCCTACCAGCATCCAGAGCAGCCCTAACAGGTAACCGGCCAGCACATCAGACAAAAAATGAACACCGAGGTATATCCTGCTGAAGCCTACCAGTAAGATAAGTACAACAGCTGCCCAAACTATAATTTTACGGAAGTGTTTCTTTGTCCGGCTGCTCCTGTAATACAGGTAAGCCAATAGCCCGAACAGTGCCATGGCCGTAGTTGCGTGGCCGCTCGGGAATGAGTAATGTTCTACCTGGTAATAGGCCACATCGGCAGGGCGCGCCCGGCTGATGAACGTTTTGGCATATCGGACAGACAAGCCCACCCCTGCCATTGCCAGCCAGAAAGCAACTATAGCCCA
>DATBUF010000346.1:0-3984 GCA_036516435.1 Pontibacter sp. | reverse complement strand
TCTTTGGTATCGGCATCGGTTACCAGGGCAATATCCTGCAAAAATGCGGAGAGGCTCTTATCCTCCTTCTCCGGGTCGTCTACATACTCTTTAATACCATTCAGCAATTCCTGTATGTTCTCGTAGCGGGCAAGGCCTTCCACAGTTTTATCCTGATAGAGGTCGTCTACTATTCCGGAGCGCTTGGCCACGTGCTTGGCTACCTCAAAGGCATCGTTCTGCTCAGCCATAATGGCAAACTCCCGGATCATGAGCGAAAAGTTTTCGATGGCTGTGCCCACGCGGTTGCCCATGAGCTGGCTGGCGTTCTGCACCACTTCCCACACACTATGGTTGGTTTCATCTGCCGTTACAAAAATCCTCGACTCTGTCGTTTCGCCGATTCCGCGTTTCGGGTAGTTAATGACGCGGCGCAGCGCCTGCTCGTCGTTCGGGTTCACTGTTAAGCGCAGGTAGGCAATCAGGTCTTTGATCTCCTTGCGCTGGTAAAACGACAGGCCGCCTACAATTTTATACTTGATGTTCATACGGCGCAGGGCCTCTTCCATAGCCCGGGACTGCGCATTTGTACGGTACAGGATGGCAAAATCGTCGTAGGAAAGGTGGTTGTTCATCTTTTCTTCAAAGATGGTGGTAGCCACCAGCTTGCCTTCTTCGTTGTCGGAGTTTGCCTTTATTACTTCAATCAGCGGTCCCTGTTCGTTGTCTGTAAAAACATCTTTCTTCAGTTGCGCAGTGTTGTTCTTGATGACCGAGTTGGCTGCATGCACTATATTTTTGGTTGATCTGTAGTTCTGCTCCAGTTTAAATACTTCCAGTTCCGGGTAGTCGCGCTCAAAGTTCAGGATGTTCTGGATATCAGCTCCACGGAAGGCGTAGATCGACTGGGCATCATCCCCAACCACCACTATGTTTCTATTCTGGGCAGCCAGTTTACGCGTGATCAGGTACTGCGAGTAGTTGGTGTCCTGGTACTCATCCACCATCACGTATTTAAAGATGTTCTGATACTTGTTCAGGGCATCCGGGTGGTCGCGGAACAGTACGTTGGTTTGGAACAACAGGTCATCGAAGTCCATAGCGCCTGCCTTAAAACAGCGGTTCTGGTACTGCTCGTAAATCTTGCCAATCTTCGGGCGCATAGCAGCTTCATCGTCGGCTTGTATTACCGGGTCGCTCAGGTACTGCTTGTGCGAGATCAGTTTGTTTTTAGCTGATGAGATGCGGCCCAGCACCACATTGGGCTTGTATAGTTTGTCGTCCAGGTTCATCTCCTTCACAATGTTGCGAATGAGCGTTTTGGAGTCGTCGGTGTCGTAAATGGTAAAGCTTTTCGGGTAACCGATCTTGTCTGCCTCTGCACGCAGGATACGTGAGAAAACCGAGTGAAAGGTTCCCATCCAGATGTTCTTGGCTTCGTTGCCGATTACTTTTTCGATACGGTGGCGCATTTCTTTGGCCGCCTTGTTGGTAAAGGTCAGGGCCAGTATGTTAAACGGATCAACACCTATGCTGATCAGGTGGGCGATCCGGTACGTAAGCACTCTTGTTTTGCCTGAGCCTGCACCCGCAATAATCATAGCTGGCCCCTGGGTATGCAGTACCGCCTTGCGTTGCGACTCGTTCAATAAATTGATGTAATCCATTTCTTCTCTTCCGCGTGCGTCAATTAAAAGTCTTTGCAATTTACAAATACAAATCCGTATTCAGAACCGCCAGTGTAAATTGGTGCTGCTATAGTTGCAGCTGTCTTCTTCTGAACAATCGAAGGAGCAAAAGCGTTTTATCCCGGGCAGGAAGTAAGGCCCGGAAATTGCAGCTATAATAGCACGTATAGCTTACTGTTTTGAATTAGAAGCTGGTTATGGCTATTTTTGCCGGATACTAAGCCCCTGAAAAAGAGGAATCAGACCAAATGATATTATTTAAACAACGCGCCGCTCCATCTACCCTGAGAAAGCTGCTGATGCTTGTGCTGTTTGTGTTGGCTGCCCAGCTTAGCCCGGCACAGACTAAGACAGGTACCAGCAAAGCCAAAGCCCCTGCCAGTAAAGCTGCCACTAAAACGGCTGCCCCTGCCACTAAACCTATGAATAAGGCTGCGCAGCCTGCCCCTGCGCCCGCCCCGAAGCCGGCCGAGAAAGCTCCTGAAAAACTGATTTGGCAGACGCCAGCCATGCAGCAGGCCATGGGATTTTATACCGCACTGAAGTTTAAAGAGGCCCAGGCGAAGTTTAAGGAGGCCGCTGCACAGGGCGAGAGCGATGCCTTATACTTTTTAGGCCGTATGCACCAGTACCGCCAACTGAAGTATGATACCGTGCAGATTGATACATTGGCTGAGTTGCAGAACCGGACAAAGTTTTTCTCCGCTAACACTGACTCGGCACGGTACTACTATGAGCTGGCGCTAAACGAGAACAGCGTGCTGGGGCACTTGGGTATGGCTGAGCTCATGATCCTGCGCACCGAAGAAGACAAGCAAACCTTCCTGCAGAAAATGCGCACTGCCGCCGTGCTGATCCGTGAAAAAGCTGTGGAAGGAGACGCCTTCAGCAACCGCATGCTGGGTAGTATGTATTACACCGGCTATGGCGAAATGAAGGATCTGGGATATGCGTTTAATTACCTGAACCGTGCTGCCAACAGGGGCGATGTAGTCGCCTACACTTACCTGGCCAATTTGTACCTGGACGGCGAAGGCGTAGCGCCGGATAAAGAGAAAGCCCTATTCTGGCTGAAGAAGGGCGTAGAGGCAGGTGACCGCGAAGCGCTCTATACGCTCGGCCTGATGTACGAAGAAGGAACCATAGGTGCGCCCAACCTTGCAGAAGCACGCAAACTATACCGACAGGCCATTTCTAAAGGCAGCGTAAGCGCCTATGAGCAGCTCCGCTACATGAACCAGACAGCAGACCAAAAACTGGTAATCGCCTCTATCACCCGCAACCCGGATATGCTGGAACGTGCCCTTAACAATAAAGCGAATGTAAATACCACTGCCATTCCGGATGATTACGAGGCTGAAGAGCTGCATGGTCGCACGCCCCTGATGAACACGCTTTACATTCCGCTGTTGCTGGAAGACTATGGTGTAATCTACCAGCCTGAGGTGCGTCCGGCGATGGCTGGCATGCTGCTGCGCAAAGGCGCCAACGTAAATGCCCAGGATGAGGATGGACGTACTGCGCTGCATCATACGGTTGCTGGTGCCCGCATCAGTAATTCACAGTTGTTTGAGCAGGAGCAGGTGCAGTTACTGGATACCCTGATCAAGTACAAAGTTGACCTGAATGTAAAGGATAAAGAAGGAAATACCGCTCTTACGGCAGCGCTGCAGTCCACCAATGGGCAGCATCTGGGCATTATGGAGCTGGAGAAATTACTTGCCTCCGGTGCCAGCCCTAACATTCAGAACAACGAAGGTAAAACACCGCTTATACTTGCCTGCGAGCTGAATGCCAACTTCGAGATCATACTTGCCCTGATCCAGGCCGGCGCCGACCCAAAACTCCGTGACCAGTCCGGTAAGGCTGCTATTGACTATACCAAACAGGAAAATGTAAGTAACATCCTGATGGCAGCAGGCTCGCCTCCCAGGCAACAATAAGATCAGACAAAATTCCTGAGAAGGTGGTTGCGTGATGGCGTAACCACCTTCTTTGTTTTCCGGCTGGCGTCTGTCTGAACCGCAGATTAAGCATGATTTAACATATTCTCAGGATTAGGCTGTTGCTATATTTGAGGTTATAGTTCTATAATTACAGCCTCCTACCGCGGACAACTCTCGTTTGGCCCTCTGGTCCAGTTGAGTTACAAACTCAACACCATAGTAAGACACGGGTTACAAACCTTATCCTGTCCCATAACTTTCCTGGAATGGGCTCTGGTTTTAAGGAACTGTCCCCTTGAGGGGACTACAGGGGTGTAAAATGCAGGGGCGGGCAGCTTGAGCGTATCTATTCAGGCAATTCCTCAGGCAAA
>DATBUF010000345.1:0-4517 GCA_036516435.1 Pontibacter sp. | reverse complement strand
TATCAGCAGCAAAGACCTGAACTCACTCTATAGTGCCATACACCGCGAGCTGAGCAAGATTATTGAGACGCGCAATATTTACATTGCCCTGTGCGACAACAGCAACAAGTTTCTGCATTTTGCTTACCTGGTAGACCAATATGTAGATAAAACATCTGAGACGCAGGTACGACGCCCCTTCTCTTCAGGCCTGTCAGAATATATTATCAGCACAGGCAAGCCACTCTATATGCAGAAGCAGGAGTTGCTGGACCTGGCTGAACGGGAAAACCTGACCATACACGGCACCATACCGGAGGTTATACTTTGCTCTCCGCTGGCCATCGGCGACCGCATTATCGGGGTAATTACACTTCAGGATTACCAAAACCCCGATGCCTACGTTCATACTGATATTGAGATACTGCACTTTATCTCGAACCAGGTAGCCCTGGCCATTGAGCGTAAGCGCAACGAAGAGCAGATTAACAACCAGAACGCCAAGCTTAACGCTATTTTCGAAAGTGGTACGCACCACATGTGGTCGCTGAACCGCAACTATGAGCTTACGTCCTTTAACCGGAACTTCTCCAACACCTTTGAAAGAAGAACAGGCAAACACCTGAACATTTTTACAAAACTGACAGATAGCCACCTTGTCAACCAGCATGAATTTACGTTTAACTTCTGGCAGCAAAAGTACGAGAATGCTTTTAAAGGTGAACCTCAGCACTTTGAGGTGCACCTGCAAAACCCGGAAAGCTGGCGTGAAGTGTTCCTGAACCCTATTTACCTCGAGGATGGCACCTTTGAAGAAGTATCGGCTATTGCGCTGGATATAACAGACAAGAAACGTTCGCAGCTGGCATTGGCTCAGAACGAAGAAAAATTCCGCCATATTTTCGAATCGTTCCAGGATGTGTACTACCGCACCTCCATACACGGAGACCTGGAACTGGTAAGCCCATCCGCACGCCAGTTGTTCGGGTACACGCAGGAGGAAATAATAGGCCGTGACATTACCTTCCTGTATGTAGACCCGGCTGAAAGAGACCGCATGCGCCAGCACGTACTGGAGCAAAAAATCATCCGTGATTATGAAATCCTGATGAAGCGCAAAGACGGAAGCCAGATTACCGTGCTGGCTGACGCCCGCCTGATGTATGACAAAGCAGGTAAACCAATGGCGCTGGAGGGTGTGATCCGGGATGTTTCGGAGCTGAAGCGTACGCAGGATGAGTTGCTACAGGCAAAAGAAGAAGCCGAAAACCTGCTGAAAGCCAAAACACAGTTCCTGGCTAATATGAGCCATGAGCTGCGCACGCCAATGAACGGCATTATTGGTATGATCGACTTACTCACCCATATCAATACCGACCCCGAGCAGCAAGAGTACATAGATACACTTCGGAAGTCGTCGGATGCGCTGCTGGCAATACTGAACGACATACTGGACCTGAGCAAGATACAGGCCGGCAAACTGGTACTGCACGAAAGTAGCGTAGACCTGCACGACACGCTGGGCAAGATACACTCGCTGTTCGCAAACCGTGCCCAGCAAAAAGACCTGCATTTTACCTATAGTATATCGCCTGATACGCCACGCTATGTCCTGACGGACGAGACCAGACTGCTACAGGTGCTATCCAATCTTACATCTAATGCCATTAAATTTACCAATGCAGGTGAGGTAAGCATAAGCGTTGAAAGCGAGCTGTTGAACAACAGGAAAGAGGAATACATGTTGCACGTGCGGGTAAAAGACTCCGGTATCGGCATTAGTCCCGAAGATCAGCAACTGTTGTTTACGGATTTTACACAGCTCGATAACTCCTCTACTAAAACCTTTGGTGGTACCGGCCTGGGCCTTGCCATTTCGAGGCAGCTTACCCATATTATGGGTGGTGAGATCGGGGTAGAGTCTGAACAGCACAATGGCAGCACATTCTGGTTCAGGATAAAGGTACGCAAAGCCGATGATGCCGCCGTACAGGCACAGCAGCGCCGTATGCTGGAGCTGAATGCAGAGGTGGAGGTACTGGAGAACAGCCCGTATGTGTTGCTGGTAGATGATAACCAGATAAACCAGAAGGTAGCTCAAAAGCAACTGGAGCGCCTGAACTGCCGCACCGACATTGCCTCGAATGGGTACGAAGCCATAGAGCTGGCTACTACCAACAACTATAACATCATCTTTATGGACATACAAATGCCCGAAATGGATGGTGTTACAGCTACAAAACACATTAAAGAGCAACTGCAGCATGCGTGCCCCCCTATTGTTGCCATGACGGCTTACTCCATGAAAGATGATGCCGACAAATTTATGGGCCAGGGCATGGACGATTATGTATCGAAGCCGGTGAAAAGCAAAGACCTGCTCGCCGTTATAAGCAAGTGGGAGAAGCCGGAGTGGTACGAGCAGGAAGAAGTATCAGTTGAGAACGCTTCGCAGGCAACTATAGCGAACGAAACACAGGCCGAAGTTCAAAATGTTATAAATGAAGAGGTTGTTGAGCAGCTAAAGCAAATCGGCGGCGAAGAATTTACAAAACTACTGTATGAAGAATTTGAGCAGGAAGCTGCAGAATTGCTGGAAGAGGCCAAAAAAGACCTGCAGACACAACATTACAAGAGTATTTTAAGTACATTGCATCAGCTAAAAGGCACTGGTTTTACATTGGGCATAAACCAGCTCGCCGAACTCGCAAAACAACTGGAGCACGACATCAAACAGGATAAGTTTGAAAACGTGCACGAGAACTTTGCCAAACTGCTTGAGCATTACGAAAACTATCGACAAGTATATAAGAAAATCATCTAACCTACACCTATGGCAGAGACCAAAACAATCCTGATAGCAGAGGATAGCTCTGTAATTCTGAACCTGACAAAAAAGATATTGGAACTGCAGAATTATAAGATCCTGACTGCTAAAAACGGTGGCGAAGTGATCAAGACCGTTGAAAACAACAAGATCGACGCGATCCTGATGGACCTGAACATCCCGATCAAAAACGGTATGGATTGCACCCGCGAGATACGTGCAAACAAGAACAAAGACATTGCCGGTATTCCGATTATAGCTGTAACAGGCAATGCCAACAACTATAGCATGGAGGATTTTAAAGAAGCCGGTATCAACGCATACCTGCCTAAGCCCCTGGATTTCGACATGCTGGTGCAAACCGTAAAACAGTACACTGCTGAGTAAATGGAGCTGAAGTACACGCGGCCTTTTTTAAACAAGCTGGAGGATATTTTTGCAGAGTCGGACTTTGTGCTGCGTTACGAGAAAGGCAATTTTAAAGCCGGCTATTGTGTGCTGAAGGATATGAAAGTGGCTGTAGTAAACAAATACTATAGTTTGGAAGGGAAGGTAAACTGCCTGTACGATATTCTGCGCACTGTTTCGCTGGACGAGAGCCGCCTGAGCGAGAAAAACCGGAAACTATACCACGACATCCGAAACCTGGAAACAAAGTAATTGAAAATAACACTGTTAGGTACGGGAACCTCGCAGGGTGTGCCTGTGATCGGGTGCAACTGCGAGGTTTGCCGTTCTGTAGACTACCGCGATAAACGCCTGCGCGTATCGGTACACCTGCAGGTAAATGGCAAAAGCTTCGTCATCGACTCCGGGCCCGACTTCCGGCAGCAGGCACTGCGTGAGCGTATCCTTTCGCTGGACGCTATTCTGTTTACCCACGAGCACAAAGACCACACTGCCGGACTAGACGATATTCGGGCGTACAATTTCAGCCAGCACAAAGACATGCCACTTTATGGGGAAGAACGCGTACTGGAGCAGTTGAAACGCGAGTTCGCTTACATCTTTTCTGGTATACAATATCCTGGCATCCCAAGAGTGCAGCTCCACCCTATTACTGAACAACCTTTTGAAGTGGATGGTGTACCGTTTATACCCATCCGGGTAAAGCACTATAAGCTACCTGTGCTGGGCTACCGTGTAGGGGATTTTACCTACATCACCGACGCCAATTTCATCTCTGAGGAAGAGCTGGACAAGGTGCGTGGCTCAAAAGTTATAGTTTTGGGAGCATTGCGTAAAGAACCGCACATTTCACATTTCTCGCTGCAGGAAGCTATTGATGTGCTCACCGAACTGAAACCCGAAAAAGCATACCTGACCCACATCAGTCACCTGATGGGCCTGCACCGCGAGGTAGAGCTCGAACTACCCGACTTCATCCGCCTCGGCTACGACGGCCTGCAGATTCAACTATAGTTGTTCGTAGTTGGTTATTCGTTGATCGCACTATACCAAACAGAACCTACAAACTATAGTTGTTCATTGAAATGAATTAATCATTCATAATTCATAATTCCTAATTCATCATTCATAATTAAACATAGTGCACCAAAACTACTATTTTTTACAGCACCTGGCTAAACGACTCAAGCAGGAATTAACAGGCCTGGAGATTGTTACCTGTTTCAGTCAGAACAAGGATGAGCTGGTGATTGGGTTTGCTGATGGTGAAAAGGAGTTTTACATACGTGCGGGTCTGACAGCT
>DATBUF010000344.1:0-12620 GCA_036516435.1 Pontibacter sp. | reverse complement strand
TCGTAGTTCAGGGTTATGTTGAGGCCGTTGCTCAGGCGCTGCTGCAGGTTCAGGCTCCAGGTCAGGTTATTGCCGGGGCGTAGCGCATTCAGGATTTCATAGCCGACAAAAGAGTTTTCCTCTCCGGTAAAGCCGATCTTCACATAGCGCAGGGTGGCAGTGGCAGCACGTTTGTTCACCTGGCTTAATCGTGTTTCGAGGCCCAGCTCATGGAAAGTAGCTTGTTGCTCCCCTTCATCTATGTTTAGCTCATTTTCGCGATGCGAGAACTGGTACGTACCGGTAAAGCGCAGGCGGGTGTTGGGCTGGTAAGCCAATTCCGGGATCAATTCTGCAGTGCGTATCCTGAAATTTTTAGAGCTCAGAAAGTTCGAGCGGTTCTCGCGCACGTTGGTGCCAAGTGTCAGCTTGGAGCTCAGCACCTCGTTCAGGTTTACACGGCCAGTTAAACTATGGCTGCCTACATTGCGGGTTTCGGTACCGTTGGCTAACAGCGATTTTTGCTGGTTCTGCTGCAGCGTATATTCCAGTCCATACACGGGGTTGCTGCGGTTAAAGTAAACGGAGTTGCGCAGCGTTCGGGCCATCGAGATCAGGAACTCATCTTCCACATCCTGGCTAAACGGGTTGAAACGGGTCTGCAGGTCATCGTCTGTTGTTTTTTTATCAATACTAACAAAAGACAAAATGGCGAATTTTGCTGCAAAACCTTTCGCGCCGTTGGCTGTACGCCAGCTGCGGGGCGCGTTTGTGTTTAACCTGTAGGTAAAGCGGTTGGTATAAGCATTAATATATTCGTCTGTCGGTAAAAAGATTTTGATGTAGCGTTGCTGGTCTACGGTCTGGGCTTCCAGGTAGTCGTTCAGGTCGTTGGGGTTGCCGCCCTCGCGCAGGTAATGCGTACCCTGCCCCGGCAATGTCTCCCGGAACACAAAAATCTTTTTCAGCTCACGCCCTGTCGCCACTTCATACGTCAGTTCCGACCGTATACTACCATCCAGCATGGTCGCATTCCAGTCCACACGGTTCTGTATCGTTTCCTCCAGCTTTCCATCCGATAGATTTAATTTGCGATACGTTGCCTGTAACGCCAGGTCGCTTTCTGCACCTATAGGTGTGCTGAGGGCGGCATTATAGGTCTGTCCTACTTCCGGTGCACCAAACTCGCCGGCTATAGTTGGGCGCAAGTCCGTGCGGTGGCTATAGTCTACCCTGAAGCGGGTACGAGCCGTATCGCTGCTCTCTACGTAAAACAGGTGCTCATCAAAATACTGGGCCGATCCCACCAGCGAGTCTGTTCCTATAGTTTCAATCCGGTTTTTATCGAAGCGGTACAGGTAGCCGGGCGAAAAACTTCTAAACTTATACTTAGCCCCCACATCGCCCCGGTACCACGTAGACTTAGAATTCCGCTGCTCGCTGTTCAGCATGAACAGGTTATTGCGGAGCTCTACTCTTCCGATCTGCTTCAGTACATCTAGGTAATGCTGCACGCCTTGCAACTGGTCTTCGCGATTACGACTGCTGATTCTATAGTTGAATAAGTTCTGCGGATCTTTTACAGCGCCTACTGAGAAGTTAAAGATGTGGTCTTCTGCTTTTGTATCGGACGTCTGTAAACTCCAGTCGCGGTCAAACTCAATGGGGCGGTAACGGTCTATGGGCTCAAAATTCTGGTCGGTGTATTCGTAATTGAGCGTGCTGTTGAGTTTATAGTTGCCAAGCAGAGGGAGTTCCTTGTCCTGTACCTGGTAGCCCACCCGCATGGCTTTTCCGTTATCATCGGCGGCATCTAAATTCGAGAAGCGGTTCAGGTCATTTTGTGAAGCAGCTCCTTCTACAAACACCTTTACCCCTTTCTGCACCTCGTAGCCGGCACCTACTGTTACCAGTTGCTTCTTGCGCGGAGTTGGCACAATC
Source organism: Pontibacter sp. (assembly GCA_036516435.1). GTDB lineage: Bacteria > Bacteroidota > Bacteroidia > Cytophagales > Hymenobacteraceae > Pontibacter. The sequence goes on along the minus strand of DATBUF010000344.1, from coordinate 10,700 downwards.
CGGACGGGCGCGTAGTTTCCCTGCGAAAAGCCATTTACCGGAGCCACCCAGCGGTACACACGCCCGTTTACCGTCGTATTCATTACCACATAATCGCCACGTCCCTGCCCTACTTCCGAGAAACGCACATTGTAATAAGCCGAGTCCGGACTGGTGGAGTACACATAAATTTCTCTCGGGAAGCCATTCACTATAGTATCCCGGCGGGCATACAGCACCTGGTTCGGGTCATAAGCCACACTGTCGGCACCGGGAATAATGGCACGGTCCAGGTCATCGCCTATACTGGCCAGCAGCTTTTTATCTTCGTCGCGTAGGTCCAGGTTCAGCAGGTTATTCGGGTTGTCCTGCTCGTTATAGTAGTTGCCGTAAACGCTCAGTTTATTCAGCTGCTGGTAATGACTCAGGTGGTAAATAGCCCGGCTATAGTTCTGGTCAGAGTACTCAAAATCTACCTTTATGCGGGAATTGCGCGTGATGACGTGCTTCGTGGTAAACGTAATCTCCGCCTGGTTATAGTCTATCGTATAGTCGTAATCGTACCCGCGCAGCAGCAGCCTGCCATCCAGAAAGACCCGCTCCGAGTTGGCTAAAACGATGATAAAACGCTCGTTGTTTGGCCCGCGCAAGCGGTATGGCCCCAGCACACCTTCCTGCGGTTGTATCTCCTGCGAAGTGAACTTCCCTTTCGAGGCCGATGCTGCTATAGTTGTAGTACCCTGCCGTTCCGGTGTTTTGCCAAAAGTAGTTTCGAAAGCGGCGCCCTGTACGTTTCTGTAGAACTGCAGAAAGTAAGAGGGTTTGTTACGCAGCACCACATCGCCGGCCGTTAACTGCCATTGCCGGTGCTTCAGGGTAATGTATACTTTGTCAAATTCCTGCAACTGCTGCGTGTTGCCCTCCGGCTGAAACGGGATGTTCTGGTCTGTAATAGCTGCCGTTATACTGATGTCGTCCGTCAATTTCCCGTCCAGTTGCAGGTTCAGGGCGGAGTTCACGAATACGTTCTGCGTGTTGCCAAACGAAATGCCACGGCTTATACTTCCGGTTTTGTTCAGCCCGGGTGTCTTAAAGATTTCTTCGCGCTGGTTGATGTCTTCCTGGTAAAAGCCCTTGTTAAACGAGCTCATGTCCAGCTGGTTTATATCGCGCCGGAAAGCAGGTTTGGTCAAATTTAGCGGCAACACGCGGTAGCAGATCAGCACCGAATCCGGCACCGCCCGCATGGTACCCAGCGTATCTATAGCTACAGAATCCGGGGCGGGAAAGCGGGTGAAGGTAAACTGATTACGGCTATAGTTGTACTCAAAACTATACTGGTCTTTTTTAGGGCCGAAGAACTCTATCGTTGAAGGCAGCACCGTCATCGAGTCCAGCACAATAGGCTCGGTAGTAACGCGCAGCCACTGGCAACGCCTGTTGCTCAGCGGCGTTTGGGCCAGCAACGGAAGGCACATAAAGAAAAGCAGTACACCAACTATAAACTTTTGGCTACGCATGGTTTGCCAGCGGTAACGAGATCTTGAACGTGGTGCCTTTGCCTTCTTCTGTCTCAAACCAGATCTTACCGCCCGCATTCTCGATACCGCGCTTCGCTACGGCAAGCCCAATTCCAGAGCCTGTATACTTGGTACTGAAGTTTGGCACAAATACTTTATGGCGGATCTCCTCTGGTATGCCGCTGCCGTTGTCTTTTATCTGGATGATCACCTCTGTTGCGTTGCGGCTCAGCTCCACTTTAACCAAAGGTTTTCGCGTAGTGGGCACTGCCTGTATCGCATTCAACAGCAAGTTGTTAAAAGTACGCACCAGCAAACTCTCGTCTGCCATTACGTTTACTTCTTCTGCAGGTATGTTAGCAATAATGTTAGCCGAAGCCGGGTCGTTGTGCAGGTCGGCAGCTTTGCGCAGGGCAGCGGCTACATCCATCAGTTCCGCCTTCGGTTCCGGCATAGAGGTAAAGTTAGAGAACGATGTCGCGATATCACTTAAGATGTTGATCTGGGTAATCAGCGTCTGTGAAATTTTACTGATGAGCTGCTCTGTGTTCGGCCGGTTCTCTGCGATAGCCTTTTGCAGGTATTGCAGGGAAAGCTTCATCGGGGTAAGCGGATTTTTGATCTCGTGTGCCACCTGCCGGGCCATTTCGCGCCAGGCTGCTTCTTTCTCCTGTATCGCCAGTTCCTGCTTGTTCTGTTCCAGCGTCAGCAGCATGCGGTTGTATTCATTTACCAGCATGCCGATCTCATCTGCCCCTTCATAAGCCAGCATTTCATTTTTACCAGTTAGCGAGGTGCGTTTCAGTTTATCAGCTAGCAGGCGCAGTGGCACGGTCAGCACGCGCGAGGCAAAGAACGTGAGCAGCATGAACAGAATAAACATCACGGTAAAGATGTTCATGGTAGTCGTGATCAGCTCGATCAGCTTTGTATCCAGCTCCTTTTCCGAATCGAAGAAAGGAATACCGATGAAACCAGCGATGGAAAACGGATCATTCTTTACCCGTAATGGCAGGTACACCGCATTAAAGGTCAGGTTTCCGGCCTTCTCTTCCAGCAACACGCGCAATGCCTGCCTTTCAGAGATAGCAGCAAATGCCTCCGGATTCACCAGTTTAGATAACAGCCCGGCTTCAAAAATCAGGGGCTGGCTGGTGGTAAGCAGGCGCCCGTTGCGGTCGTACAGGTTGATGTCAGTTTCTGAGATAGCGGCGACTTCGGCAATACGTTTCTGTAACTCATTCCTGTCATAGGTTACATTTGAGCTGAGCAAGTCTCCCAGCGTTTCCTGCACCACCCTGCCCCGCTGCTCATACGTCAGCATCAGGTCGCGTTTATACGAGGCAGTTACCAGGCTGGCGGTGGTAAGGCTTACCAGCAGCAACGGCAGCAGTATCCCGAAATTCAGAAACACTTGGATCTTAGTGCTGAAGTTGGGCCTGAACTCCCGGACATACCCTGGCCGGCTCAGCAACAGCAACAACAGCAGCACTATAAACCCTGCCAGGTAAATCAGGAACATAAAGGAGAAGTTAGAGAGCACCTCCCAGGCACTGTACTTTTGTGTGGTAACCACCAGCACACGGTGGTCCCCATCCTTCACCCCCAAATGGTGGTAATTGCCCTGGTTGTGCCCGTCCCGGTAAAACTCCGAATGCCCGATGTGCACAGGGTCCAGGTTGGTAGCATAGTCGTACTGCCCCTCACTGAAACTTAGTTTCCGGTCTTCGTAAATGGCATAGCTCAGTAAATCCGTTCTAAATGGCTGCAACGACTGCTGGTTGCTCAGTAGCTCCGGCACTAAACTATGGGGTAAGAGTTTTTGCAGACTGAGCTGTAATACTATAGTTCCCTTTTGGTGATAGCTCAAGGGGACCTCAATCAGCTTAAAATATAGCCTGGAGTTGTACCTGGCTGGGTCCTGTACCAGAAACAAATTCTTTCGCTCGGTACGGTATTCCGGCGTATTATACTTGCGGAGGAGCTCCTGTAAAGTAGCAGCAGTTGTGTCGGCACTTTCAAGAGAGTTTCCATTGCTGTCGAAGAGCAAAACACTCGTTTCGTATTTATCAAAATACTCGGGTAGGTACTGCTTTGTGATCTTTCGCTTTATGAAGGCTGCATCAACATATGGCCCCTGCATTTTAGACCGGATCAGCGGATCGGAAGCAATCCGGACCGCCACTTCATCCAGAAAGTATTCGCCTACCACATCGTTTGCCTGTATAATACTGCTCGCAAATGCTTGCTTGTATTGCCGCACCTGCCCCTGGTAATGTCTGTACAAAGCAAAAGCACCTGTCAGGGCACTCATCATGATCACCAGAAAAACAAAAAGATAGCTCCGAAAGGCCGAACTCACCATGTTTTTATACTGTGCCGATAACAGGATGACCAGCCAGAAAAGCGTTCCGTTTACAATCAGGGACCAGAACTGCACCGGCCCGAAGATCGCCGCCAGCAAAAGTGCCGCGAACAGGACCAACAGCAGTTTGTATGTCCAGCCCAGGTTTCCTTTTAGTAACACAATTACTGCTGACGAAAGCATGTAGGCAAAACAGCAAAGTGCCATGGTATGCAGCAGCATCACACTGTAAAGAATGATTTTGTACCTGGTAAACTCTAACGACTGGTTTATGTCCAGTATAAGCGGAGAGTTGTGGTAAATGCCATCATAGAACCTGAACAGTACCACAAGCAACAGGTAAAGGCCTACAATGCAGCAGGCAATCACCAGGCGGCTCTGTTTCTGGGTCAGTTTTTTGAGTTGAGCGGTAATATTATACTTGTATAGCAGGTATACGCCTGCCACTGCCACTGCCAGTAACAACAGCATGTTCAGCGCCAGATCCCCTATCGACCGCGACCAGGTAGAGGAGGCATATAACCTTGAATCGAACAGCGGCAGGTCCACAATGGCAAACGGAAGGTTAAAGAGCAGCAAACCAATGCGCAGCGCGATAAGAGCGATCAGCAGGGTAATAACGCCCCGCCCGTACTGCTGCTGCCTGATCTGCGCCAGGCAATAACTAACTGATGCACCTATATAAAACAGGATGGCCAGCAACAGTAATATCAGCTGTACCGCTTGTTGTCCATCATCGCTATAGTTTGCATCAAGGTTAACAGAAAAAAGGTAATTGCCGGATGGAGATACAATTTGCGGCAGCGGCACTTTCTGACTCTGTACAACAGATGCGCCTGTGTTTTTGAATATCTCTTCAGAAAGGTTTCTTGCCAGGTACTCATTCTTTATCCGGTAGTCTGTCTCCAGCGGAATGTAAATGTAGATCCGGTAGCCTTTTGCCTGGTGGGGCACAACTATAAACGTCCCGAACTCATTTCCTGAGAGGGTTGGCTGGTTTGGAGCTGGCGTCATGTCCAGTTCTGTAATTACAGAATGATCGGACCAGAACACAAGCTGGCTATTTTTATAGATGAGGGTAGGGTAATCGGTTTGCTTTAACAGCTTCGAGAAAGAAACTGCATCAGGCTTCAGTTCACCCGAAATTCGTTCGGCCTGCGTGTTGGCTATAGTTATGCAGGCATTAACCCGTTCCTGAATCGTTTGCAGCTGGCCACGCTTGTCTGTAAGCGCTTTGGGAAGTGCAATATAGTTGAAATGGATAGCTGCCGTAACTGCAAAAAACAGGAACGACAGGAGAAACAACAGATAAGGAGTGAACTTCCGATTCAAGAGTTAGTGGTTTATCCCACGAATTTAACTAAAACGCAGGATAAGCCCTATTGATTCAGTACGGATTTGTGGCTGGCCGCAGCAGGGTTATAGTTAATTCCTGAGAAAAAATGCAGCATCAGCACCCGGGCGTACCGGAACAGCAATGGTGTGAGCAGCAGTATAGTTCCGGCCACAACAGCCAGGTAAACCCAGGTGTCCGGATCGCCGGCAAAGTTATACAGCAGCAGCCCCACCATCAGCACTATACCAACCGATAGTGCATAGCTGATGTACATGGCACCGTAGAAAAGCCCCACTTCCACCTCGTAATGCAGACCACATACGGGACAATCCTCGTACATGCTGTCGAATTTACGCAGGTTATAAGCCTTATGCGTGAAAATCCGGCCCTTGCGGCACTGCGGGCAACGGCAGTTTACTATAGCTGCAAGTTTAGAGGGCGCTGCTGGCATTCTTCTTTTTCTTGTTGCTCTTATACCACAGGAAGCCAACTGTACCAATCAGCAGATACGGAATCACCATCAGGTAAAGTATACCGGTATTAAGCCCTGAGCCAACTTTAGATTCAGGAGTGGTACTGCCCGTACCCACATTTGACTCCACTGTTGCCCGGCACATGGCACACTGGCTATAGCTTGTGTTAGCTGTTACCAGTACTAACCCCAGCACCAGTACAACCATCATCAATCTTTTCAGCATCAATGTCTTCATATCACAATTAATAAGCTACTATAAATACGGAACTCAGGCGTAATAAGGTGAAATAAGCAGGTATACCAGCACCCCCGTTACAGCCACATACAACCATATCGGGAACGTCCAGCGGGAAATCCGACGATGACGTGCTAACTGGTCTGTTATTCCGAAGTATACTGACAGGAGCACCAGCGGTACAATCACAACTGCCAGCACAATATGTGTGAGCAGTACAAAGTAGTAAATATACTTCAGTGCCCCTTCCCCACCGTATATGGTCCGCTCACCAAGGAAGTGGTAGGTTACATACGACACCAGGAAAATAGCCGATAGCCCGAAAGCTGTGAGCATCGCTGCCCGGTGTACTCTTACATTCCCCCGCTTTACATTAATATAGCCAATTACCAAAGCTATAGCTGTAAGGGAATTTAGAATGGCATGCAACGGCGGCTGAAAGGATACATCTATAGATGTCCGGGCTGTACTTTTATCTAAAAAGAAGAGTGCTGCCACCACTACCGGTATGAGTACCGAAAGAAGTGCAATCAGGAACATCATGCGCCTGTCGCGGGCTGATGCCGTATTATTTACTTTTGCTGTATTCATCTAACAAAACATTAATTTCCAGGATCAGGCGATCAACATCTATAGCATCTGTGCCTTTGTACACGCCACGTACCAGCTGTGCCCGGTCTACCAGCATAAATGCATTGCTGTGTATGAAGCCTTCAGATCCTCCGGTCTGCTGCACTGGTAGCTGAAAGCCTTGCTGTGCCAACCCGTATATCTGGCCTCTGTTTCCTGTTAAGAAGTGCCATTGCGTGGTATCAGCTTTATAAGCCGCTGCATACTGCTGCAATATACCCGGGGTATCTTCTTCAGGCTTTACCGATATAGAAACCAGCTGCACATCCGGATTGTTCTGGTAGAATTCCTGCACCCGCACCAGTTGTGAGCTCATTTTCCTGCATTGGCTCTCGCAATCTGTCGAAATGAAATTGACAACGTATAGTTTGCCTTTCAGGTCCTGCTTCGAGAAGTTCCCGTTACTCTGATCAATGAGCTGGAAATCCGGTACCTTCCTGAATATAGTATCCCCGGCAGCATTGCGCAGCACCTGGCCCTCTTCATCCAGTTCAGGGAAGTAGTGCCTCAACGTAAAATGATGCTCCCCGAACGTATAGATAAATATAAAAACGAAAAGAGGCACTAATAATAGGGAACCTAATATTAGTGCCTTTAACTTACTCATTCAGTGTTGTTATTTAAAGTAGTTTGTGATGGAATCGTAGTAATAACTACCTTCTGCAATCAGGGCTACCATTAACCAGATAACCAATGCCAATGGAATAATGATTGACCAGATAAGTGCCTTTGTTTCATGCTTTAAGTGCATGAACTCAGCCACAATATAGAATGCCTTGAAAATTGTAAGCACGATAAAGATCGCGTTACGCAGGGTACTGGCATCCATAGTAAAGGCAAAAAGGAACTCTACAGCAGTTAAGGCTACAAGTATGAAAAATGTCTTCCAGATTACTCTTGTCTGTGCCTTTGGTATTTCTCCGGTTGTATTATAGTCGTGCTCTTGATGCGTTGCCATATGCTTTATATTTTGAGCCGGGGCAGTTATGCTGCCCAGGCTGTATATGTATACTTTTTTCTGTTAGATCAGGTAGAAGAATGTGAAAACGAATACCCATACCAGGTCAACGAAGTGCCAGTAAAGACCAATCTTCTCCACCATCTCGTAATGCCCGCGTTTGTGATACACACCATTCACTGTGCTGATGAAAGCTATTACCAACAGTGTCCAGCCAATAAATACGTGGAAACCGTGGAAACCTGTAATAAAGAAAAATGCATCAGCGAATAAGACCGGACCATACTGATTTATAGTCATGTTGGCCCCAAAGATACGGGAGCCATCTGCAAGCAGCATTCCCTCATCGGTTCCAGTTATAAAGTGAGTCCATTCCCATGCCTGGCAACCCAGGAACGTAGCACCAAACAGGATCGTCCATAGTAACCACTTCTGCACATCGTTTTTATCCATTCTGTGGCCTGCCTCAACGGCTAATACCATTGTTACAGAGCTAAGAATCAGGATCATGGTCATCAGGGCCACAAACGCCAGTGGCAGATCCATTCCATGCATTCCAGGGAAGGCGTTAAATACTTTCTCGGGTATCGGCCACCATTCTTGTGAAAATGTAAATGCTTCCGGCTCACCTGTATAGGGCGTGTGCTTATGACGTGCCAAACCATATACAATCAGAAAAGCGCCAAATGTAAATGCATCGGACAGCAGGAAAAACCACATCATGAGTTTTCCATAGCTCGCTTTCAATGGTTCATTACCACCATCCCATGTACCTGTATTAGGTGCTTCCAGCGTAGTTGAAGTAGACATAGTTTATGTATAAAACGTGTTTAGTGATTTACCTGTAAAAAGAAGTACAAATATAGCCAAAGTCCTCCTAAAAAGTGCCAGTATGTTGTACATAACTGTATACGAAGCATATTTTTAGAATGCACTCTGTATTTGAGGCTGGCTATCAGCACCATTAATAAAAAGACAAGCCCGGTTATAAGGTGAAAACCGTGTACGCCTGTTAGTACATACAGAAATGAGCCGGCTGGGTTGCTTTCAGTTCCTCCGAAATAAATGTTGTTCTGTACCAGATTTCCCCAGGCATTTACCTGCCCGTACAGGAAAGCGATACCTAACACCATTGTCAGGATAACCATCAGCTTCACCATTTTCAGGTTATTGTTTTTTGCTGCAAAGTAAGCCCATTGCATTGTAACGCTGCTCAGCACAATTATAATTGTATTGATCACGAACATGCTTGGCAGGTCAAATTCAAGCCAGTTGCCCTCTTCTCTTCTTACAATGTAGGCACTGGTAAAAGCTCCGAACATCATCACTATACTAATGATGATGAGCCAGAGCGAAAACTTAAGCGGGTGAACTCCGCCTGAGGTATTATCATCTATATTGGCAACCATAACTATAGGTTAACTTTATCTAAAACAAAAGCGATCTGTACGATCGGTAAATACAAAAATGATCCGAACATAATGTTCATTGCTGCCTTTTTAGAGCAGGTGCGCATGAGGTAAAAAGTCTGCGCCAGGAACAACACACCACAAACTACAGCTATCAGGGCAGATGTTTTGCCTGTCATACCAAATTGTAGCGGCAACAGGCTAAGAGGTATCAGCACCAGGGTATAAATCATGATCTGGAAAGCAGTTTTCAGGTTTTTACCACCTGCCATAGGTAGCATTTTAAAACCGGCCTTTCTGTAATCATCATCCAGCACCCAGGCTATAGCCCAGAAATGCGGGAACTGCCAGATAAACTGAATTCCGAACAGAATCCATGCTTCTATGCTCAGAACACCTGTAGCTGCTACCCAGCCAATCAGTGGCGGCATAGCACCAGGTATAGCGCCTACAAAAACACAGATCGGGCTTATACGCTTCAGAGGTGTGTAAACAAACCCATACAGTATAAGCGATAGCAACGACAATGCCGCTGTAAGCATGTTAAATGTATAGGCAAGCACAAATACCCCGGCAGCGCCTGTCAGGATACAAAATGCGATAGCCTCTGTTATGCTCAGCTGCCCTGTTGGCAAAGGTCGTTTAGCCGTGCGTTTCATCAGCTTGTCGTACTCGCGTTCGAGTATCTGGTTGATGATGTTTGCGGATCCTGTTACCAGTAATCCACCAAGCATTACCAGGGCGATTTCCCAGTAAGATGCAACAGGTCTGCCAAGTATAAACCCGATGGCACTCGAAAAAGCAACTGTAAAGCTTAGCCTGAACTTCAGAAGCTTGAAATATGCCGTGGCTTTAAGTCCCATACTTGTTTGTGGCAGTAGCGTTTTCTTTTCTTCAATCAACATCACTAAACTATAGCTACTGTCTTGTTAACTGCCTTTTTAGAGGCATAATAATATATCATCCAAATCATAAACTGCGCTCCGAACAACAACGCTGCAAACGTGAGGTGTAATGGCTGCAGTACAGGTGGCATCGCAAAATAGCTTAGCCCTATTCCAAATACAATTTCTGACAGCAAGATAAGCATCATAGCATTCGTCCAAAACTTGATACGGCTATCTTTCAGTTTGTAAAGTTCATAGGCCAGGTACACATGCAAGAGAAGAACTATAATAGAGAACGATCGGTGGATGTAGAAATTAGTACCTAAGTTCTCGATCCACTTGTCACGCTGCGCATTACCCAGCGTAAAGGCTACTATATCTATTTCCTCCCGAAGCTGCGTTCCCAGCAGTATTTGCCCAAAAGTAGTCAGCAGTACAACCCAGATCAGTAGTTTTAATCTTCCTTTACTTGGCAGCACTTGTTCGCTGTCCCGCTCTTTTACTCTTACCACTGCATATTGCAGCAGCGCGACCAGCACCAATGCCAGTGCCATGTGTATGGTTATAGTTACTGGTAGCAGGTTAGTTGAAACAACTATAGATCCGAGCCAGCCTTCAATTCCAACCAGTATTAAGCTTAATAAAGCAAGGTAGAAAACGGTAGGGTCAGTCTTGAGGAACGGTACAGCATAGATCACTGTCAGGAAGATCAGAATACCGATAGCTACACCAGTTAGCCTGTTCAGATATTCAATCCACGTTTTAGTAGCATTGAACTCGGTTTCAAGATACTGGCTTGGATGTGAGAAAATGTAAGCTCCTATTTCATGAAAGCCTGCTTTTTCCAGATAGCCAGCCAGCTTTTGATTTTTCTCAATTCTTTGCTGCTTGTATACCTCAAGATAG
>DATBUF010000343.1:0-3578 GCA_036516435.1 Pontibacter sp. | reverse complement strand
TTAATATAAAATATTGATTTTAAACGTCTGACTATCAGGGTGTTATCTTAAGGTAGGATTGAGGTTCTGCTGAAGCAGTAAGTGCCTGAAATAGAGGGCTAAAGCAACTATAAAACTATGGGCGGAGTATTACAAACTAGTGTAAACCGACTAGCAATTATGGAGCTCTCCTACATCCTGAACGAACTTGGCGAAGACCGCGAACTATACTTTAATGCCGTAGCACCGCCTATTATGCAGACCAGCAATTTTGCCTGCAAAACAGTGGCACAAATGCGCGAAATGCTGTTGCACGAGCCGGAAGTATACTTCTACACGCGGGGCAATAACCCGACCGTAACGATGCTGGAGAAGAAGCTGGCGGCACTGGAGGGAGCGGAGCACGCCATTGCTTTTGGCAGCGGTATTGCGGCAGTTTCGGCGGCGGTGCTCTCGCAGGTAAAGGCAGGAGACCATGTAGTTTGTATTAAAAAGCCATATTCGTGGACCAATGCCCTGATGCAGCGGTTTCTGCCCCGCTTTGGGGTAGAAGTAACCATGGTAGATGGCACAGATGTAAGCAACTATAAAAATGCCCTGAAACCCAACACCACACTGCTTTACCTGGAGAGCCCCAACTCTTTTACCTTCGAGCTGCAGGATATTGAAGCTATAGTTGCCATTGCACGTGCCCACAACTGCAGCACCATTATAGACAATAGCTTTGCCACGCCGCTTTTCCAGAATCCTATTGCAATGGGTGTGGATCTGGTGGTACATTCCTGTACCAAGTACATTGGTGGGCACTCTGATGTAATGGGTGGGGTGGTCTGCGGTAAGCGCGAAACTATAAACCGTATTTTTGAGAGGGAATACATGACACTGGGTGCTGTATTATCGCCGCACGACGCCTGGCTGCTGCTGCGCGGGCTGCGTACCCTGCCTGTACGCATGGAGCGTATTGCGGCTACTACCCGTAAAGTAGTAAACTGGCTGAGCGAACACCCGAAAGTAGCAGAAGTGCTTTCACCTTTTATTAAGACCAACCCGCAGTATGAGCTTGCCCAGAAGCAGATGCGCAGCAACACCGGCCAGTTTACCATACTGCTGCGCACCGACCAGATCGAGAAGGTAGACCTGTTCTGCGACAGCCTGAAACATTTTCTGATGGCCGCCTCCTGGGGAGGGCACGAATCGTTGATTTACCCGGTAGCAGCCTCCTATAATTCCGGCAACTACAAGTCGAGCCTGCCTTTTAACATGATCCGTTTTTATATTGGCCTGGAAGACGCTGATTACCTGATAAAAGACCTGGAGCAGGCACTGGAAAAAGTATAAGCTCTGCAAGATAATCAGCAGAAGGTATAGTAGCGTGACTTTGTGTTTTTCCTGTTAGCCTCAGGATTAATTGATGAATTTGTATATTGCTATAATAATCTTACAATTCCATAACATATAGTAATCGCTTAATTATTAGATTTGTGGTATGCGGCAGCTTTACACAGATCTAAGCTTTTGTACGAGCTCTAACAGGAGTGTAATCTGCCCGTCTCCTTTCCTGAAAATCAATCAACCTACAAATCTTTTTTTATGAGTAAACATTTACACAAGCTATTCGCTCTTGTGCTGGTGTGCTGTGCCTTTTTGGGCAGCAGTACCGCGTGGGGGCAGACAAATCCGACACCACAAGATTTGCCGTTTAGTACTGATTTTAGTAGTATGGGAAGTTCTACAACTTTACCCACTGGCATAGCTACTTGGTTAAGCGGTTATAAAAACTCTAAAGCAGTAGCATTAACTTCTACTGCCACAGGTGATGCACCTATTATGAGCACTGCCGCAAAACAAACAGGTGGAGCCAATGTCTATAACTTTACTGCAGGCAGTAATAATAGACTCTATATTCAGTTATCATCTAATACAAGTAATGGGTCAAATCAAATTGCTGCCGCGATCAATACCACTGGTAAGTCAGGAGTAAAAATAGCGTATAGCATTGAGCTGATTAATGATCAACCGCGTCCGGTTGGTATTACAGTTCAATATAGAATAGGTACTTCAGGTAATTGGACAGAAATACCAAATAGCGACTATTCAAGTAAAGGTATAGCAGATGGAGGTGTTGTACCTTTCACCTTAATGTTACCTGTTGAAGCTGAAAACAAGCCTATTGTACAGCTCCGATGGGTTACTTATGAAAATGTCGAATCTGGAGCAACGGGTTCACGCGATGGAATTGCTCTAGATAACATCGTTATCAGCGAAGAAGCTGCGCCGTCTGGTCCATCACTAAAAGCCAGCACAGCCACTTTGGATATGGGAGAAAAAGCAATTAATTCTACTTTCCAAGGGTCTTACCTGCTTTCTGCCAAGAATATTGCAGAAGGTGAGAACGTTACAGTTACAGCTGATGCTCCCTTTACAATCTCAACGTCAGAAACGGACGGCTATACAAACACGCTAACTTTTACTGGTGATGACCTTGCAACGGACACACGTATCTATGTGCGTGTAAAGCCTGCAACTATAGGTGAAGTAATTGGAAACATCACTCACACAGCCAAAGATGCTACAGATGTAATTGTTGCTTTAAAGGCTACAGCTTCCAGCCCTTTTGCTCAGAACTTTGATAACTGTGGTACTACACTTCCTGGTGGCTGGTCTGCTTATAGCGTAACAGGCGATCAGGTTTGGGGATGCACTACCTACGGAAGAACAGGTAATGCCGTGCAGCTGAATGGTTTTGCTAATAGCAAGTCTAACAACAACGAAGACTGGCTGATTTCTCCGGCCCTTGATCTTACTGCTACTAACATTCCGGTACTCTCTTTCTGGACTATCTCTGCATTTAACGGTCCTGCGTTAAAAGTAATGGTGTCTACAAACTACGATGGTACAAGCGCTCCTTCTACAGCAACCTGGACTGAGCTGAATGTGTCGCTTCCGGCGGTTGGCTCTGATACCTGGACGCAGTCTGAGTTCCTGCTTGATCAGTATAAGCAATCTGCGGTTTATGTCGCTTTCGTTTATACCTCTAAAGATGAAACCAACGGTGCTTCTCGCTGGACTGTGGATGATTTCTCTATTAATGATGAGTCAACCAAATTTGTAGCCGGCAATGCATCGTTCGACTTTGGTGCTGTTGCAGCAGGTAGCTCAAGTGCAGCCCAGACTGTAACATTCAAAGCAATCGGTTTTACAGAAGCATTCACTTTTTCAAGCAACGCAGCTGACTTCGAAGTGTCTAAAGACAATGCAACATTCGGCCCGTCTGCAACTTATACTGCAGCAGAAGCAGCGGCAGGAGCAGAACTGTTTGTTCGTTTCTCACCAAAGTCTACTGCTCTTCGCATTGAAGGTACACTGAAGGTTACTTCTGGCAGCGACTTTGAAAAAGTACTGGGTACAGTAAGAGGTACTTCCATGCTAAGAAGCGCTACCCTGGACGTAGTTACCTGGAACATGGAATGGTTCGGTGCAGATAAAGACGAAAAAGGCGCTGAACTCGGCCCTGCTGATGAAGCATTACAATATGCTAACGCTAAGAAAGTTTTCACAGACTTGGATGCTGATATCCTGGCGCTACAGGAAGTTTCTAA
>DATBUF010000342.1:0-2104 GCA_036516435.1 Pontibacter sp. | reverse complement strand
GATTGTTTGACAAAAGACTAAGGAGAGGCTGTAGCAGTGTTTCCTTTGTTTTTATTAGGCCGTCCTTGTTTAAGGACGGGAGCTTTTGGCCTTTGCTGTAGTTGCGGCTCGCTTCGCCTTGGCTGTTTCGGGCATCCGTGTCCGAAACCTCTCTGCTGCGGACTTCCTAGTCCGCGTAAACTTTAAGCCGCATGAACTATAAACGGGGACAAGAATGTCCGAAAGAGCAAATACAAGTATAAAGCGGCGGGACGCCACGAATAACTCACACACGCCAGAGGCGAACGAGGGCATTTTAATTTTAAAATTTCCAGAATGAAACGACCCTGCCTAAGAGTAGAGAAGGAATTTTTACTTGTCTGAATCAGGATTTTCAGGATTAGAGGATGAGCAGGATTAGGCCTTTGGCATATTTACAACTATAGTTTCATAGTTACAGCCTCTTTCAGTAGCTGGCTATAGTTGCAGCTATAGTTCTATAGTTCCAGACCAGGAGCGGACAGGTCGCGACCTGTCCCTACGGAATTACAACCACGAGAAAGGCGATGCAACTATAGCCTTTCCAACTATAGTTCAGCAACTATTGAGATGATCACAGTCTTCGGGTTGAGCGCCTTTGACTTGTTGCGGTGGCGCAGCCAGCCCGACGCAGGAGGGTAGCAAGAAGGCAGCAGCGCGATGCCCGAAGACGGGGCCTCCCGGCCCAGGAGGGAGCCAAGCCAGCTATAGAACAAAGGGCAAGTAAAGCTCCCAGGAATACAAGAGACGATGAGACTACGGCCTGGTTCAAAGTAGCAAGTGAAGTCGGCTATAGAATAGAAAGCCATAAAATAACAGGCAAGTAGCAGTAACTATAGTTAACTATAGCAAAATCAGTTCAAGCTAAGATCAGCTGTAAAGACCAGAAATCCGTATCTTAAGGAAAATCACAAGCCTAAACTTTTATCAACTAACATACTGTACCCAAATCATGCATTCTGCGTATGGGGAGTTTGATTTTCATTTTCAAGCACAATCCCATACTTTTAATACTTTTTACAGCAATTACTTAATTTCACCCTGACTATGGAGAAAACTTCTAAAATATATGTGGCCGGGCATCGGGGCATGGTGGGTTCAGCCATTTGCCGCAAACTCCAGGCGAGCGGATATAATAACATCATTACACGAACTTCCTCAGAATTAGACCTGCGCAACCAGCAGGCGGTGCTGGACTTTTTTGCAGACGAGAAACCGGACTACGTGTTTCTGGCAGCTGCTAAGGTAGGCGGCATCCATGCCAACAACACCTACCGGGCAGACTTCCTGTACGATAACCTGATGATCGAGGCAAACATCATTCATGCGGCTTACCTGCACCAGGTAACCAAGCTGATGTTCCTGGGGTCATCCTGTATTTACCCTAAAATGGCCCCGCAGCCTCTGAGAGAAGACTACCTGCTCACAGGCCCGCTGGAGCCTACAAACGAGCCGTATGCCATAGCGAAGATAGCTGGCATCAAATTGTGTGAGGCTTACCGTGACCAGTACGGCTGCAACTTTATCAGCGTCATGCCTACGAACCTGTATGGCTATAACGACAACTATGACCTGAACAACTCACACGTGCTGCCTGCCCTGATCCGTAAATTTCATGAGGCAAAGGAGAATGGAGCGACAGAAGTAGTGGTTTGGGGTACCGGAAGCCCGAAACGTGAGTTCCTGTTTGCCGACGACCTGGCAGACGCCTGCCTTTACCTGATGGAGCATTATAATGAGCGCGAACTGGTAAATATTGGAACAGGCGAGGATATCTCGATTAAAGAGCTGGCCCTGCTCGTGAAAGAAGTTACCGGGTTTGAAGGCGAACTGGTGTTCGATACGACCAAACCTGACGGCACGCCACGCAAATTAATGGATGTGAGTAAGTTGCATAACACAGGCTACCGCCATAAAATAGAACTGCGTGAGGGTATTGCCTTAGCGTATGCTGATTTTAAAGAAAAACATACAGCCACGGCGCTTTCTTAATCAGAGAAAGTATAAAAAAACTGAAACTAAAGTATAAAGTATAAGTATAGAGCATCTGAAATATACTTATCCCTATTTATAAAACAGAATATAA
>DATBUF010000341.1:0-1944 GCA_036516435.1 Pontibacter sp. | reverse complement strand
GCAGAAACCTGCCAGTGCGCTATATTATACTTTTATACTTCCCTGAGCGACTTTCTCCAACTCAGCTTTTACATTGTTGATCACGCTGGCCCAATCGCCGGGGTGGGTTTGCCGGAAGAGTTGCATGGTGGGGTACCAGGGACTGTCTTGCCGGTTCTCCATCCAGCGCCAGTCTGCCCCGGCATGTAGCAGCGTCCAGACGGGTACACCAAGCGCTCCGGCCATGTGCGCCGGCATCGAATCTACGGTTATCAGCAAATCCAGGCCTTTTATAACACGTGCGTAATCTGCCAGGCTGTACTCGCCGGGGTTAATACCGAAACCTTCCTCCCACCCCGCTGCGGCCGCGTTCTGTTGCAGGATATACAGCTGTATGCCTTCTATCTCAGCTAAAGAGGCTAAGCAGGAAAATGGGATAGAACGCTGCTCATCCCAGTCGCCCGCCCTCCACACTAAGCCAACGGCGAATGCTTCCTTCCCAATTGCAAGTGGTATTGGGTCTGCCTGCAGGTAAGGCACAGGACCAGGTATAGTTTGCAGGGTAGTCCGGAAGATGTGCGGCAACTCCATGATCTCCACATCTACCTCATACTCCGCTTCCGGGGCACCATCGTGCAAAGGCAATAGCTTATCGATGCCCGGTACTTTCTCCAGTAAGGGTAAAAGCGGCGGCTGTGCCCACACAGTAACTTCGGCAGCTATGGCCCTTACCAGCGGCACGTACCGGATAAACTGTATGGTATCGCCAAGGCCGTGATAGCAGCGGATGAGCACGCGTTTGCCCTGCAGAGGAGTGCCATCCCATACATATTGCAGATGTCGCGGTAAATGCCAGCATGGCTTACCGGCACGGGATTGCAGCACCTCGTCGCTCCGCTCCCATGCCTTTTCAAACTCGCCCCGGCGCATGTACTGCATCCAGGTGTCTGCAGCGGTTTGCTGTTGCTTCGTACCCATACTTATAGTTTGCTCTACACCTACACCGTTGCTTTCGCGTACCGGCGCATCATCTCCACACAAAAATCGGCGTACTCCTGAATGTTCTGTGGCGGGCTGGTATGGTGCGGTTGTACGCCTTTTGCTTCCGGCGTGAAGCAGAAGGTTACAGTCAGGTCAAATTCATCCAGAGCGGTCATCATCCGGTCGAACCACTTCTCGGCATCCGGGCGCAGCCAGTCGGCCCAGCTCAGGCCGGTGCGTAGTTTTTTCACACCCAGTTTGCGAAGCCATTTCACGGCATCGTCCAGCCTGTGATCTTCGAAATGGAACCACTGGCAAATGCCCATCTCCGGCGTATAGTCTGAGAACTGCTGCAAGGCAAGCTTAGGCGTACCATCTTCGCGCAACAGGCCCATATGGAAGTGGCGGTAGTAGGAAGAACCCTCGGCTTCGCGGTGGCGGGTAGTGGCCTCCCAGGCACTTGGCAGGTCGTAGAGGCTGTACCAGAAAATACGGTCTACGCGACCCATCAGCAACTCGGCTGTGCGTCTCAGGCCAAACTCCTGCACTTCCTCGGCACCAAAAGTAGACACGCCTACCTCCGTTACCCACACCGGCAGGTTTGTTACAGCCTCAATCTCGGCTACTTTCGCCGGCCAATCATGTATCGACCACAGGTTCCAGTCGAGCGGAAAACCATGCACAGCCACAGCATCCATGTTCTCAAGAGCGCCGTGTTTTTCCAGTGTTTTAATAAAGTGCGGATCTATAGGCGAGATACCACCCAGCACACGTGTAATTTCAGGTGATTCGGCTTTTACGGCTTCGGCTGCCACTTTCACCATCTCGGCGTAGGTGCGCCATTCAGGGTCAATCTCAAAAGCCCAGTGCGATTTGTTGTTGGGTTCGTTCCAGAATTTAACTGCTTCGATCATAGTTCTTTCTTATGCGGATAGTCGGTACGCAGTTTACTAACGGGCAGTTCTGCGCATCAGCAAACATCTC
>DATBUF010000340.1:0-8904 GCA_036516435.1 Pontibacter sp. | reverse complement strand
AGGCGGCGTTTACGTTGGCGTTACCTTTAGCTGCAAATTCAGCTACCAGCTTGTCTATCGTTTCTGCTTTGTCTGTGTTATAGTTGTAGTAACTGTTGAACAGCTGCATAAAGATCCACTGCGTCCACTTATAGTAGCTCGGGTCGGAGGTGCGTACTTCGCGTTCCCAGTCAAAAGAGAAACCAATGTTTTTCAGCTGCTCCACGTAGCGGGCGATGTTCTCTTCTGTGGTAATAGCCGGGTGCTGACCAGTTTGGATGGCGTATTGCTCGGCTGGCAAACCAAAGGAGTCGAAGCCCATGGGATGCAGCACGTTAAAACCTTTCAGGCGCTTGTAACGGCTCACAATGTCAGAAGCAATGTAACCAAGCGGGTGACCTACGTGCAGGCCGGCGCCAGACGGATATGGGAACATATCCAGGGCGTAGTACTTTGGTTTATCATGGCTTTCGTTGGCTTTAAACGTCTGGTTTTCTTCCCAGTAGCGTTGCCATTTCTTTTCAATCTCCTTGAAATTATACTCTGACATAGTTTATAGTGTGTTCGCTTTAATCTTTCCTAAACCGCTAAGATAATTGTTAATTGTTAATTGTAGGATTGTTAAATGGCTAAATTGTTGGATGGTTAACTTGTTAAATGTTTAAATGGCTTAAGGTTAAATGCCTATTTGGGCTCCAAACTATAATCAACCATCAACAATTTAACTATTCAACAATCAATAGTAACTTTGCAGCTTTACAATTGAACTATAGAAATGGAAAAATACGATCTGCTGGATGTGCCGCACCTCATTTATGTAATGGACCCGATGTGCTCGTGGTGCTACGGTTTTGCGCCTGTGTTGCATCGCATAAAGCAGGAGCAGGACGGTAAACTGAACTTTAAGCTGGTTCTGGGCGGATTGCGTGCGAACACAGAGCCGATGGATGCTGCAACTATAGCCAAAACCAAACAGCACTGGCAGGATGTGGAGCAGGTAACCAACCAGCCGTTCGACTATAGTTTCTTTGAGCGCGAAGATTTTATCTATAATACCGAACCTGCCTGCCGCGCTGTAGTTACCGTGCGTTACCTGAACCCGGAAGCAGAACTAGAGATGGCTGAAAAAATACAGGCTGCTTTCTATGCCGGTAATAACGATGTTACAAACCCGCAGGTACTGGCTGAAATTGCAGCAACTTTGGGTGTAGATGAAGACACTTTTCTGGAGAAGTTTGCATCAGAAGATATGCTTGCAAAAACGCAGCAGGACTTTGTGATCGCGCGCCACTTGCAGGCTGTCGCTTTCCCGAGTGTGTACATCCTGAATGGCCATGAAGTAAACCTGCTGAGCCGCGGGTACAGAACCTACGAAGCCATGAGCAAGTTGATTGAGAACGCGATGGAGCAGATCAACAAGCAGTTTAAGTAAACTATAGTTTATCGATTAATTCTTTGATGCGTATGGTTACATAAGGTGAAGTTCTATACCTTATGAAAACGCATCATACCACTAACGGCGTCTGCCAGGTTACCGGAAAACATCTGCCCATGCAGCAACTGGTTTCAGGTACAGGTATGCGCAAAGGTATCCTGGACCTGATAAAAGCAGACCATCCCAATTTTGATGAAACGGGCCTGATTTCTGTTGCTGTACTTAACCAGTACCGCAGTAAGTACCTCGAAAATATGCTTACGAAAGAATTGGGCGAGCTGTCGGAACTGGAGAAAGAGGTAATTGAAAGTATAAACCAGCAGGAACTGCTATCTTCCAACATCGAAACTGAATTATCTGAAAATCTGACTTTCGGAGAACGGATATCAGACAAAATTGCCTCGTTTGGCGGCAGCTGGGGCTTTATTTCGATCTTCTTTGCTTTCCTGTTACTATGGATGGTCACAAACCTGTTCTTTCTGACAAAAAAGCCTTTCGATCCCTATCCGTTTATCCTGTTAAACCTCTTGCTTTCCTGCCTGGCAGCTATACAGGCGCCTATTATTATGATGAGCCAGAACCGGAAAGAAGCCAAAGACCGCCAGCGCTCTGAATACGATTACCAGGTTAACCTGAAAGCGGAACTGGAGATACGCCTGCTGCACGAGAAAATAGATCACCTGATCATTAACCAGAACCAACGCCTGATAGAGATACAACAGATACAGGTAGATCTGCTGGAAGATATCATGGCACGGTTTAAACGCTGATACTATAGTTTGGCTATAATTGCCTGCATCGGGTTGGTGCCGTTCCAGGTGCCTTCAGTTCTGGTCACTATAAAGCGGGCAAAAAGTTCTTCGGAATACCAGTTTTCGGAGCGGGTGCGTTTAATCACTTCCTGATGTTTGGGGTTGCGGTAAGCGTAATTCTTCATGGCCTCCGCCGATTCCCAGATGCTGAATGTAGCCTGCCTAATAAGTGGCAATTCTCCCAAGCCAATGGAGCAGATCAAACCTTCGGCATTATCCAGCGCCTTACTTGACTGTGGCACAAAGCGCCAGAAATTAGGCAGCGCCAGCAGGTTTATACTGGCCCGGGTGAGCACAGCAATCGGTCCCGAACTATACTTTGCTGAGACTATAGGAGCGAAGGGTTCCTGTTTATCCCACTGCCCGTGGCTTTGCAACGGGTGCATGTAGCAGGTCCAGCTCTCAGACGTATGCTGCCCGTACTCTTTTATCAGCTCTGAACTCCTGAAAAAGTTATCCGCAGCAGCTTCATTTTCCCAGGTGCAGAGCAGGCCGTAACGGTAAAAATTAGGTTTGATGCTAAAGCCTCTGCCACGTCCGCTGCCCAGTAGTTTATGAAACAGCAAGCCCGGTACTTTGGCTAATTTCGGGCCTGAAGTGCCCATCTGTGCCAGCCCCCAACGCACATGACCTTTCTTAATACCAAAAAGCGTGATTGTGGTAAGGCGGGGAGAAGGAGCTATAGTTGGCTGCAAACGGTTTATAGTTATTAGTTGCTGGTTGTTAGTTATTAGTAAGGTAATAATTGTCCGGTTAAACGCAAAAAAACACCTGCCGAACGGGAGTAAGGCAGGTGTTGCTTTCAAGCTATAGGTACAGTTGTATACTTACAGGTTTATCTTTTTGTTTTCGCCGCCGTCAGGTCTTTCTCCGGTAATGGCTGCTTTTACCATGCCATACAACTGCACCATGGTGCTGTTCGGAGAGTCCCAATACTCGGCTTTATCGATAGTTACTTTAATCAGGGCAATATTCGGATCATCTTTCCCTTCGGGGAACCATGCTTTTACGGCCGGGTTCCAAAGCTCATCTATTTTAGCCCTGTCCTGGGTAACAGATGCTCTGCCCGATACCGACACATAGAGGTTATCAGAGGTATCAGCATAGCTCAGGTTTATGTGTGCATCATTCTTCAGTTCCTGCGCCTTACCTGAGTGGTGCCCGGTAAAGAACCAGATCGTTCCGTCTTCTTTCACTTGCATGTGGCGCATCGGGCGGCTGCGTAACGAACCATCCTCATCGGCAGTCGTCATCATGGCTGTATCTATGTTCTTAATCTTATCTATTAGCTGCTGCAGGTCATCTTTTTGGTTTTCGTTCATAGTTTTATGTTGTTGGAGTTGTGTTCTGATTACGGGCACCCGAAGCATAGGGTTTGTTCGGCCCGGTTTATACTTTTAAAACCATATAGAGTATAAAGTGTTTAGCATGTTGTACTTAAATCCGATATTTTGAATTACCTCGCTCATTTATATCTCTCTGGTAACGACGAAGAATTGCTGTTAGGCAACTTTATAGCCGATGCTGTAAAAGGCCGTCAGGCAGCAAACTATAGTTCGGGCATTGCACGTGGTATTTACCTGCACCGCTTCATCGACAGCTTTACCGACCGCCACCCTGTAGTTGCCGAAAGCAAGGCACGGCTCCGCGAAAAGTACAGGAAATATGCCCCCGTGGTAGCCGACCTGTACTACGATCATTTCCTGGCCATCCAATTTGAAAGCATTGCCAAGGAGACCTTACAAGCCTATACCCGACGTATGTACAGGCTGATCAACAGCCACTTGCCGGCGCTGCCGCCAAAGGTGCAACACTTTTTCCCGTACATGATGAATCAGAACTGGCTGCTGGGTTATGCGCAGATCGAGGGCATCAGCCGCGCGCTTACCGGCCTGAGCCGCCGAACCAGCTTTGAATCGAACATGGAGACAGCAGGAGAGGAGCTACGCCGGAACTATAGTTTGTACCAGCAGGAATTCGAAGCCTTTTTCCCGGAACTGGAAGCATATGTAGCAGGCGTGAAGGATGATTTGTTAAAAGTCTGACTTATTCCCTTGCCCGGACCAGTGATGAAGCATGATTAAACAGATTTTTCAGGATTATACTGCTGCTATAGTTTGGCTGAACCAGGTTAAGGCTTTGCTACGTCCATGGCTATAGTTCTATAGTTGCTGCTGGTATAACCCACCCCTAGCCCCTCCCGAGAGGGGAATTGCTGCCTTTGCTATAGTTGAGAGCTATGGTGCTATAGTTACACCCTTTTCCAGGGCCAGCTATAGTTTGGCCCTCTGGCCCAGTCGGATTGCAAATCCGACACTATAGTTAGACACGGGTTGCAAACCCGCGCCAGCAATAAGCTTCTACCATTGCTATAGTTGCTGCCATTGTTTCATAGTTACAGCAGTAGAGCGGACAGGTCGCGACCTGTCCCTACGGATCTATTACCACGAGAAAGGCTATGCAACTATAACTCCTCTAATTAACTATAGTTCAGTTACTATCGAAAGATTTCAGTCTTTGGGTTGAGCGCCTTTGACTTGTTGCGGTGGCGCAGCCAACCCGACGTAGGAGGGTAGCAAGAAGGCAGCAGCGCGATGCCCAAAGACGGGGCCGCTCGGCCCGAGAGAGCCAAGCCAACTATAGAACAAAGGGCAAGTAAAGCTCCCAGGAATACAAGAGACGATGAGACTACGGCCTGGTTCAAAGTAGCAAGTGAAGTCGGCTATAGAACTATAACTCTCAGTAAACAACAGCAACTATAACCTAGTAGCAAGAAACCCCAACTATAAAACTATATTGCAAAGCAAGCAATCATAAAAAGCAAAAGCAGCACAGGTATAAACCCATGCTGCTTCCGGAAATCTAACTTAAATAACTATTAATGATGATGGCCACCGGCACCATGCACGTGACCATGATCCAACTCCTCTTGCGTAGCCTCACGCACCTGTGCCACTTTACCTTTAAAGTATAGCTCTTTGCCGGCAAGCGGGTGGTTAAAGTCCATGGTTACTGCACTTTCAGAAACTTTGGCTACACGGCCCTGCAGTTGGTTGCCTTCGCTGTCCGTCATCGGGATAAAGTTGCCAACTTCCAGCATGTTGTCCGGCACCGCGCCTTCTACCTCAAACACATTCATAGGCAGTTCTACTACAGCGTTATCATCAAACTCGCCGTAGCCTTCTTCTGCATCCAGCTTAAACTCAAAGTCGTCGCCTTCGCTCAGGCCGTCCAGGTTATCTTCAAATTGGTCAGGTAAGCCGCTCATCCCGAAGATAAAAGCCATAGGCTGCTCTTCGTTTGCTACCTCCACCAGGCTCTGCTCACCATTCTCGTTCTGTATTCTTAACTCGTATGTGAGCGTTACCACTTTGTTCTTTTCGATTTTCATATTGTATGGTTCATGTGTTTGATAGAAGCAAGGTAAGTATTTATACTTGCAATCCTGGTGTTCGGTTCAAATAATCCGTTAGGGCAAACATTCGGTCAGCTCCCAGGCGCTGCGGTAAGCATGGATGCGCTCGGTATACTTCAGGAAGGCTTCATAAAACGGGTGGTGCGACAAGGTGGCACTATCACCAACTATAACCAGCTTCTTTTTAGCGCGTGTCATGCCCACGTTCATGCGGCGGATGTCGCTCAGGAAGCCGATCTCGCCAATGTCGTTGCTGCGCACCATGCTGATGTAGATGATATCGCGCTCCTGCCCCTGAAAGCTGTCCACGGTGCCGATTGAGAGTTCGCGTTTCTGGTGCAACTCGTGCAGGTGCGGCATGTGCTCCACTTTGTCCTGCAGGTAATTGATCTGGGCACGGTAAGGCGCAATCACACCAATTTTCAGCGGAGCTACTTCTTCGTCCTGCTCATAATCCTTCAGCAGCAGTTGCAGGTGGTTCAGCAACAGGTCGGCTTCTTCGGGGTTAGCGGAGCTTTGCGCCTCGGGGTTCACGACCTCGTTGTAGCCGCAGCCGGCAGTATCAACAAACTCCACAGCCAGGCCAGGTTTAAAGAAGGTGTCGTAGCCGTGCAGGTCGCTGCTATGCACGCTTTCGTGTGCGGTAAGTTCACCTTTATAAAACTGCTCGTTCGAGAACTGCATAATGTGGTGGTGCATGCGGTACTGCGTTTTCAGCATCACCGATACATCCGGCTGCCGTTCGATGCATTTCTCAAACAACGTAGTACTTAACCCTTTCTGATCCGCGAGAAACGACTTAACAGTAGGCGGCAACTGGCAATGGTCGCCGGCCAGCACCACACGGTTTGTTCTGGAAATCGGTACCCAGCAGGCAGGTTCCAGCGCCTGGGCCGCTTCGTCTATAAACACGGTGTCGTAGTACAGGTGGCGGATGGCTTTATTGGCAGCACCTACCAGGGTACACGTAATTACCTGCGCGTTCTCGATCAGGTCCTCTGTAATATAGTGCTCAATGTTATCGGCTTCGTCCAGCAGGCGGTTGCTTTCGGCTTTGTAGAGCTGGCGCTGCATGCGCTCCTCGTGCCCGAACTTGCGCTTAAACTGGAAGGCCATCCGCTTGTATTCTTCGGCAGTCTTACGCAGCGTTTTCAGGTCCTTGTACGCCTTATGGTCCATGATCTGGGCATCCAGCGTGTGCTCCAGCAGCACATCCGATACGCGCGACGGATTACCGATACGAATGACGTTCACGCCTTCGTTTGCCAGTTTTTCGGTGAGTAGGTCTACAGCTGTGTTGGAAGGAGCGGTTACGAGCAGGCGCTTTTGCGTTTTCAGGGTATGCAGGATGGCCTGCACCAGTGTGGTGGTTTTACCTGTGCCCGGAGGTCCGTGTATAATGGCTACATCTTTTGCCTGCGCTACTTTGCGTACCGCTTCATTCTGCGAGGCATTCAGCACCGGAATTTCAGGTACCTGTATATCGGTAAAAGCAGGCGCCTTTATGCCCAGCAGAATATCGCGCAGCTCTGCTAACCGTGTTTTATAGGCTTCGATCACCTTCTTCATGGCAATCTCCATCTCACGGTAGCTCATTTCATCAAAGGTCAGGTCGATGCCCAGTTTGCCTTCTTCCACCCAGTCCGGGAGGTCTTCCTTGTTGGTAGCCAGCAGGATCTTGTTGCGCTTCAGGCCAACTATAACCCCGTTCAGGCTGTTGCGCTCACCGGTATTGCTGAACAAGGCAGCCGCCTTTCCTGTCTGGAAAAGGTGCAATTCATCACGCCCTGAAGCACGTTCCAGCTCAATGACAACCTTGTTCCCAAAACCTATTTCTTCTTTGGAGATAACCACCGGGTACCAGCAAAAACCCATCTGTTTCCGCTCCTGAATAGAACTCTTCAGGCTCTTCATTTTATACTGCTGGCGGTCTTCTTCCTGTTCTATTTTCAGCAGTTGCTGTACCTGCTGTAGTTCTTCTAAAATGTCTCTCATTTATGGTCAAAAACAAGGGCTGGAACTATCACGCCAGCCCTCTGTAATTAAAGCTTAAGTATACGTGCACTTGCCTCCAGGCAAGGAAAGTATAACA
This sequence comes from Pontibacter sp., assembly GCA_036516435.1. Lineage (GTDB taxonomy): Bacteria > Bacteroidota > Bacteroidia > Cytophagales > Hymenobacteraceae > Pontibacter. Next base: position 1,171 of record DATBUF010000340.1, on the reverse strand, counting down.
AGAATTGTACCCGTATTAATTCCGGAAATGCAGGTTAGTTTAGGTGCGCAACTATAGTTTAGACGCTCTTTTTTCTAACCGGCTTTGGCTTGCTTTTCGCGTTTTTGAGGCGCACCTGCAGCAGGATGGCATACAGCAGCAACACAGCCGATAGGCCGGCCAGCACCGTAATCACCTTGTCTTTGCCATAGCGCTTCTGGTCTGCTTCCTGCACCTGCACTTCCAGGTCTTTCACAACACGCTCACGCTTTTTTAACTGGCTCTGCAGCGTATTTATCTGGCTCTGCAGGTCTTTGATGCGTTGGTTTATCTGGCGCTGGTCTACAACGGTTTGTTTGCCGGTTCGTTGCGTTTCCACGGTGGTGGCAGCTATCTTTTTTATACTTGCCTCTTTTACAGCCGCAATCAGTTCCGAATCTTTCCGGATAATTTCTTTAAGCGTATCAATGATATTGAGCAGGTCCTTCTTCGACTTTTTGCCCCAGAAATTACTGTTCTGCTGACTCAGGTACTGGTACTCCAGCACCAGTTGTTCCCGGTCGCTCATCAGGCGCGAAAGTTTATCTTCCTGTGGCGTTGTCTGTGGTGGGGTGCTGTTCTGCGCCTGCACATTCCAGAAAAGGGTACACAGCAGCACCAGCAGTATTGTTACTTTTTGCTTCATCAGATTTTAAAAATAGCCATCTACAACACGCAAATAAATAAAGGATATTGGATAATGCCCGATTTATTTTCTTATTTGTGCCGCAGAAGAGGGGTATGGCAGCCGAAACCGGCCATATCGGAAAAGTGATAAGCGTCATTTTGCAGTTTGAATAATCCGTCTAACTTTGCAGCAGTAAACAAGAAGAGAAAACCTCTTAAGCCCTGTAATATGAAAAAGTTAGTTCTGATTTTAGCAATGGCTGGCTTTATGGGTGCCGGCGCTGTAGCTGCTTACGCCTGTGAGGGCGGCAAGTGCAAAATGGAGCATGCTGCCAAAGATAAAAAAGGCAGGAAAGGCAAAAAAGCTGCCGAGAGCTGCCATATGGCCACGGCAACTGCAGAAAACAAGGAGGCCAAGCCTGCCTGCTGCATGAAGAAAGGCACCGCTGCCTCAGAAACAGCCAAAGAAACTAAAAAGCAATAGATACATTTCACACTTTTAGCCAAATCATAAAGACCTTCTGCC
>DATBUF010000339.1:0-4924 GCA_036516435.1 Pontibacter sp. | reverse complement strand
GCTGATAGGAACCCTGAAACAACGCGACAGAAGTTTGCTGTGGTTCTGCCTGTTGCTGCAAAATAAGCAGCATTCGGCCCTGGTTGATGGTAACAGCGACTGCTGCATCGGGTGTAGTGGCGCCGAGTATGTGAATAGCGGGCAGGTAGTTGCCATGTGCATCAAGTTGCTGGCTGTAAACCGTCTTTTCGTAGGCATTGCTCAGCGAGGAGACTACGTGTACCTGCCCGTTCAGGAGTACAAGCTGCTCAAACCGGGTTCTTTCACCCCCCGGACTCAGGGGAACAACCGCTACTGACCAGATGCGCTGGTTGTTTTGGTTGTAGCGCTCGAGCGTAATCTGGCGATCTGCGGTGTAGCAGGCGTAAAAAGAGCCGGCCGTACTGGTACCGATTACCTGCAGCTGGTTCAGGTTGCGGTTGTTGTGCAGGATTTCGGGACCCCAGGCTATAGTTGGTTCCTGGGCACGAACGGGTAAAAAGCAGAGGAGTAAGAACAGGAAGTGTAAAAATTTCACCATACCACCGACAGCTTAATTCGATCGCCTAACTTAAGTTGTACGGCCCGGTGATGAAGTAGATTGTCTGAACCGCAGATTAATGGAGATTAGGCGGATGAGTAAGATTTCCCTGCCACAAGTTACGCTCCGCTAAACTTGCGGCAGGGAAATCCCAAACCCCATTTAATCTGCGGTTCAGATAATCATAAAAATCAGTAAAATCCCTTTAATCACTGGTCTTTATTGTACCTGCGCCTTGTCTACTCGGGTTGGGGTTGCCTTGCCAAAGACTACGTCGTAAGAACCCAGTGCTATGCCTTTGATCATGCTGGTCAGGTGAGCCATGTCCAGCATCTCGAACTCATCCTTCACGGTGTGGTAGGTTTTATCCTGGTCGATCTGTACTGATGAAATGGTATGCGCCGGTACGCCTAAACGGGCCAGGGTGGCATTATCGGAGCGGTAAAACAGGTTCTGCTGCGGGTAAGGGTCAGGGTGAATGCTATAGTTCGTTCCTTTCAGACGTTTCTGCATCAGCGCTCCCAGGTCAGATTTATCAAAGCCGGTCAGGTAAGCGCTGTTCGGACCAAACTTGGAAGGCTTGCCTACCATCTCGATGTTGAACATCGCCACAATCTGATCGGGATTGAGTTGTTCTGAGAAGTACCGGGAGCCGTATCCGCCAATCTCTTCGGCAGCAAAAGCAACAAACAAAAGCGTACGTTCCGGCTTCGGCTGCTTTTTATAAAAGTCGGCCAGCAGCATCATGGCTGCAGTACCGGAGGCATCGTCGTCGGCGCCGTTTGCAATAGAATCACCAGCTACAGATTTCTGGATGCCAATGTGGTCGTAATGGCCGGAAAATACCACAAATTCATCTTTGCGCTTGCCTTCAATCATGCCCACTAAGTTCGTGAGCTGCAGCTCTTCTACATTGCTCTCTACCTGTACTGCATAACTCTGCGGCTGTGCCTTGTCGGTAAGTACAAATACCTTGCTGCTGCCTTTGCCTGCCTCCTGCACCATATTGCCACGACGCAAGTAGCGCTGGTAGTTGGCAAAGGTGCTGGCATGTTTCGGGTGTACCAATACGAGTACATCTTTCTGCATGCGGTTAGCGCCGGTAAGGCCTTCACGCGCATCATCGTTCTCACCCACCACTATAATGCTGTGGCTGTTGTTTGCCTCCCATTGCAGCGTTTTATGTGGCGTGCTGGCAAAAACATGCTCTGCCGCTATTGTTTCGCCATTTATTTTTACCTCAAACGTTTTGGGGGTGATGCGGTACAGGGTAAAAGTTTGTTTAAAAGAATCTTTGCCGGGCAGTGGCTTCAGCTTCGATTTCTGAAACTCCGCAGCAATAAATTCGGCAGCTTTCTCTGCGCCTGGTGTAAAGGAGGCACGGCCCATCATGTCGTCGGCGCTTAATGTTTTTACCAGGCGTGTGGCTTTTTCCTGGGTAATAGGCTTCAGGTTTTGTGCCAGTGCACTCCCCGTAAGGCACAGCAGTAAAGCAGGCAGAGCAAATAACTGTTTTTTCATAGAGAAAAGGGTTGTTATAGTTTAGTGATGAGAGGCTTGGTTCAGCACAGCAAGATAAGGTATTTATGCATACAGGCAAGCACTTGCGGCACAGGACACGTACACTTTACACTTTGGCAGGCAAACTATCAGTTGCTACCGGGTTTACCGCTTTACTGCCCATTCCTTTCGGAGCAGACTATACACCTGCAGGTCATGAAACCGCCCGTTCAGCAACTCGCCTTCGCGCTCGATGCCTTCCGGAGTAAAGCCCAGTTTTTCAGGAATATTGCTGCTCCGGTGGTTGCCTACAGCTACTTTTAATTGCACACGGTTCATGTTCAGGTCCTCGAAGGCATGTTGTATCAGGCGGTTACAGCTGCGGCGCATAATGCCTTTGCCCTGCTGCTGCTCGCTCAGCCAGTACCCGATCTCCAGCCTGCGGTTAAAGTACTCGATGCTCTTAAACCCAATCAACCCAACTACAGCTTCTTCGGCTACAATTACATAAACTTTGTCGGTGGAGCTGCCGGCTATAGTTTGCAGGTACAGGGCCGTGTCAGCTTCCTGTTTGGTAAGGTCTACAAAGGGCAGCCATTCGCGGAGGTAGGGGCGTTGGGCGTCGATGATCCGGAAGAGCCCGGCGGCGTCAGCTACTGTTGCGGGGCGCAGGTACAGGTCAGCAGCTATAGGTAGTTTTTGAGTAGATGAAGTAGCTTTCATGGGATTATGGGGTTCAGGTTAATCGGTATCTTCCAGAATAAAAATTTCTTCTACTTTTTGCCCGAACACGCGGGCAATCTTCAGGGCCAGTACCGTGGAGGGCACATACTTGCAGCGCTCCATTGCGTTTATAGTTTGCCGGCTTACACCTATCTTCCTGGCTAGTTCTTCCTGTGTCAGGTTGTGGATGGCCCGCTGCACTTTTAAGGAATTCTTCATGCTATGGCGGCTCTTGCTGTTCGGTAAAGTATAAAGTTAAACCGCACCAGGAAGATGAGTAGTAACGTAAGCACGTTAAGCAGCAATACCTGGTAAAACGCTATTCCATAAATAAAAAGCACCGAGAAGAGCAGGAAGCCATAGTTGATGTAAGTAGCCCACAGCAGCGACTCCAGCCTTATTTGTGAGGATATACTCGTCTTCGTCTTTCTCTCTGGAGAAAGCGGCCAGCAAGCCACCAACTATAGCTGTGATCGCTACCAACTCATCAAAAATATTGTTCCCGATCAGCCTGAAAGCTTTCGCCTTTTCAAAGATTCTGCCATCGTACAAAGCAAAAACGGTGGTGTCGAGCTCAAAAATAGCGCAATCTGACAATATAGCCAGCGCGCCAACTATAAGCGCCGGTACCAGCAGTATCCAGCCCAGTATCTTATAGCGGTGCGGAAAAAGGTAACGTGTTTTCATGAGCTTGTCCTGATGTAAAGAATGCGTTATAAATGTAAAATAAGTTTTACTAAAGTCAGGTATGTTTTACTTATTGTTTGGGTTGCTTTACAAGAAATAAAGTAGAAGTGCCGAAGTAGTGGGTAGAAAGCTTAGAATTGCAGGCCAGGATTTTTTACCGTCAGAGTTGCAGGTAAAAACCTAAAGCCCGTATAGTTGTTGAATACTGAAATAAGTTATACTTGGAAACATACGATATACTGATCATCGGGGGCGGGCCCATCGGGCTGGCCTGCGGACTGAAAGCAAAAAAGGCGGGGCTGAGCTATGTGATTGTGGAGAAAGGTTGCCTGGTAAACTCGCTGTTTAATTATCCGCTCAACATGACGTTTTTTTCCACTGCCGACCGGCTGGAGATTGGCGGCTATCCCTTCCCGAGCATCCACCCGAAACCTAACCGCTCCGAAGCCCTGGAGTACTACCGCAAAGTAGCCGAAACGGGGAAACTGAACATCAGGCTTTTTGAGGAAGTACTGGCCGTTACGCCTGAGCAGGATACCCAATACGTGGTAAATACCAGCAAAGCTAACTATAGGGTAACGTATGTTATAGTTGCCACCGGGTTCTACGATATCCCGAATCTGCTGGGTATAAAAGGAGAGGAGTTGCCTAAAGTATGCCACTATTATTACGACCCGCATTACTACTATAAGCAGAAAGTGCTGGTAGTTGGCGCCAACAACTCTTCTGCGGATGTGGCGCTGGAAACCTACCGGAAAGGAGCAGATGTAACGATAGTTGTGCGCGACCCTGCACTCGGGAGTATTAAATACTGGACAAAACCCGACCTAGAAAACCGCATCACCGAAGGCGAAATTAAAGCCTACTTCAGTTCTACATTACTGGAGATCAGGGAGGATGAAGTAGACATACAAACACCAAGCGGAGTGGTTACGATAGCCAACGACTTTGTGATGGCCATGACAGGTTATCAGCCTAACTTCACCTTCCTGAAAAAAATGGGCATAACATTGAGCCACGATGCACTAAAACACCCGACTCATGACCCTGATACTATGGAAACCAACATGCCACGCATTTATTTAGCTGGCGTTGTGTGCGGCGGTATGGATACCCGCGTCTGGTTCATAGAAAACTCCAGGATACACGCAGAAAAAATCGTGCAGCATATAACCGGTAAACTATAGTTGCCTGTTTTTTAGTTTTTGGGCTTACGGAAGGGCCTGCTGGAGTTCTGGCGGCTGTCGTAGTGGCGGCCACCGGTTGGCTTCTTTTTAGCTGATTTTGTAAAAGTACTGCCTGCAGTAAGGCTCTTGAGTTGGGTAACTTCTTCCGGAGTAAGATCGCGGTACTCGCCGGGCTGCAGTTCGCCTAGAGTAAGCGGGCCTATAGCCGGCCGGATAAGCCGAAGCGTAGGGTACCCTACAGCAGCCGTCATGCGGCGCACCTGCCTGTTCATGCCTTGGGCAATTTTCACTTCAACCCAGGTGGCCG
>DATBUF010000338.1:0-1720 GCA_036516435.1 Pontibacter sp. | reverse complement strand
GCCCTTTGTTTTATAGTTGGCTTGGCTCTCTCGGGCCGAGCGGCCCCGTCTTCGGGCATCGCGCTGCTGCCTTCTTGCTATCCTCCTGCGTCGGATTGCCTGCGGCACCGCAACAAGTCAAAGGCGCTCAACCCAAAGACTATGATCAGTTCGATAGTAGCTGAACTATAGTTGGAGGAGCTATAATTGCATCGCTTTTCTCGTGGTAGTAGTTCTGTAGGGACAGGTCGCGACCTGTCCGATCATGGTCTGTAACTATAGAACTATAGTTTATGGATTGATAAAAGCAGAAAGTCCCCCTTTGAAGGGGGCGAAGGGGGATGTTAAACTGCAACTATAGCACCATACCTATAATTATAGCAATAGCAGAAGCTCGATTGCTGGCGCGGGTTTGCAACCCGTGTCTTACTATAAGGTCGAGTTTGTAACTCAACTGGGCCGGAGGGCCAAACTATAGCCAGCCATAGTAAGAGGCTGTGACTATAGAACTATAGCAGCAGCTATAGCAACGCGGACCAGGGAGTCCGCAGCAGAGAGGCTTCGGACACAGCTATTCGAAACAGCATAGGCTTTATAACTATAGTGCTACATCGATGAAACTATACCTGCAACCTATAGCAAAGGCCTAATCCTGCTCATCCTCTCATCCTGAAAATCCTGATTCAGACATAAAACCCAGGCTGGTAAACCAACTCTAAAAAGCAAGCGTAGCGGTGAGCTTGAACTTCAGGTTGTCTTTGCGTTTGGGCAGTTCGTAAGGGCCATAGCGGTAGAATGCACCTACGCCAATTCCCGAAAAAGCAGAACTGATGATGTTGTTCAGCATCAGCCCGGATTCAAAAAAGCCTTTGTACATGGTTTTTACCTGCGGAACAATAGTTTCGGGTAAAGGTTCGCCTAAGTCTCCGTAACCGATGTTGGTAACCAGCACAACGTCGGGTTTAAAGAACCTGGTGCGGAGCAGGCGCTTGCCTAAGTCCTGTTGCAGAAAGAGCGTGGTATAGCGGCTGGAGAAGAACTCGTAGGGGGCCATCGTTTCGAAACCTTCGCCGGCGTATACTTCATAGTCGTCGGAGTAGCTGCCGTAGCCATTGTACAGGTTTACGAAAGGCACATCGCCGTGTACCAGCCCACCAGCCAAGGTAATGTTGGTTTTGCCGAAGGTGCGGTGCAACAGGCTAGCCTCCAGGCGCAGGTCGTATTTGCTGTAACTATAGTTACCATCCAGAATGCCATCCAAACCGCGGGTATATTGCAGCCAAAGTACCGGATATTTGCCGGGCATCGGCATAGTTTGATTAAACAGCTGCATCAGTTGCTCGCCATACGCAAACCGTATTCCGGCTTTTGCTTCCGTTATGTTATAGGTTATAGTTGGCTGGTCATCTGAAGAGAATAAGGTAGGGCGGCGTTCCTCCTGTTGTAACTGGGTGTGCAGCTGCAGGTAACGGCCCATTCTGCCGGTCAGGCTCACGTGCTGGTGTGTGGTATAGTCCAGCAGGGGTAGCAGAGGCTGGCGCAGATCGGCTAAGAGGCTCTTCTCCCGGAACGGCAGCCTGCGCCCGCCGGGCTCCACTACATCTTCCCAGAAAGCGGCCTGTAACTGCAGATTGCTCGGTTTGTGCAGTGTAAACGTAGCATCGGCACCGTACTTTTCTTTATCATCCTTAAACCCATAGCCCCAGTAGCCACCCACGCTCAGCCAACTGAGCAGGCGGTT
>DATBUF010000337.1:0-2185 GCA_036516435.1 Pontibacter sp. | reverse complement strand
CAGGCGCTGCCGGTGTTGGTTTAGCAGCTTCAGGTGCTGGGGCAACAGGGGCAGCAGGAGCTGGCGCTGATGGAGCAATCAGTTCATCTACACTTAACGGCAACAAACTGTTAAACTGGGCAACTATAGTTTCCAGGTTCGTGCGCTCACCCTGGTGTGCGTTCAGGTATAGTTTAAAGCGGCTGATGATGTACTCACGGTCGCGGCTGCTGGATGAAAGCGTTTCGATGAACCCGGCAAACAGCGCCTTGTTAATGTCGACGTACTTCAGGTTTTCCTGCAGCTTCGGCAACGTAATTTCTTCCTGAATGCGTAAAAACTTCTCCTCCAGGGTGGCAGCAGGAGCCAGCACAACCAGGAATGTGTCGTAAATAGCTTTCTGAAGTAGCGGCTCAAAGGCATCGCGCTTCATTTTTATCTTGCGCGACAGCACATTCATAAAGTGCAGCAGGGCTTCTTTTACATCCTCGTTCTCAAAATCGAAGTACGGGCTGCGCAGGTGGGCCATCTCCTGGTGCCATTTCAGGAGCAGCTCCTTTATCACAAAAAGATTAACCTGTTTAACCGGTACAAAATGAAGCAATTGCGGGCCGTTTATAGTATCATGCGAGGCAAAATGACGGTCGCACAATACATTTGCCAGCTCTTTGCTGTAACGCTCAAGGTGTAATTGATTATATTTGTCTTCCATTGGGAGTAGCTTTCTTCTCTGAAGTATAAAGGTAACATGCCGGATTTGATTGTGCAAAACCTGAATCAGCGCCATGTGGCTGTTGCCGAAGGTCAGACATTGTTTAAGGCCATACAGGCAGCCGGCATTGACTGGATGCATGCCTGCGGCACCAAAGGCCGTTGCACCACCTGCCGTATTATAGTTTTGGATGGTATGGAGCACCTCGGCGAGCTAAGCCCAGCCGAACAGCGCTACCGCAGCAACAACCGCCTGAAGGCTAACGAACGACTAACCTGCCAGTGTATGTTGCAGGGCGGCAATGTTACAGGCAAAGTACCGGAACAAACCAAGCTGCCACACATGAGCTACTCAGGTTAAACGGTTACATTGTTAAATTGCTGATTGTTCTTTTAGCAGGCTAACAAGTAGACAATTTAACCTTCCACAATTTAATAATTACCACATTACTACATTAGCACATTAAGTAAATGTTTATAGAACCACGCGTTGGCGGCGGAGGCCATGCACAAAGAAGGGGATGGATTGAAGTGATCTGCGGATCGATGTTCTCGGGAAAGACGGAAGAGCTTATCCGCAGGCTGAACCGTGCTACGATCGCAAAGCAGAAGGTGGAGATTTTTAAGCCATCGCTGGACAAACGCTACCACGACGAAGATGTGGTGTCGCATAACGCTAATTCCATCCGCTCTACACCCATCGATTTTGCGCAGGACATGCTGTTGCTGGGCGGCAGCTGCGATGTGGTAGGTATAGACGAAGCACAGTTTTTTGATGATGGTCTGGCCGAAGTATGCGTGAAACTGGCCAACAGCGGTGTGCGCGTGATTGCCGCCGGCCTGGACATGGATTACCTGGGCAAGCCGTTCGGCCCGATGCCTGCCCTGATGGCCGTAGCCGAATACGTAACCAAAGTACACGCCATTTGTGTGCAATGCGGCGACATTGCTACTTACTCTTTTCGCAGCGTAGCTTCGGAGCAGCAGGTGCTGTTAGGTGAAACCGATTCCTACGAAGCCCGCTGTCGCCACTGCTTTTTAGAAGGTCTAAAGAACAAGAAATAAACTATAGCTGATGCGCCTTTATACTCTCATACGCTTGTTGGTGCTGCTGTTTGGGTTGCTGCAGGTGTATGGAAGTATGGCGCAGGTGCCGGTGGGGGCATGGCAGCAGCACGTGCCGTACCGCCAGGGCAAAGCTGTAACTATAGCTGGCAACAAAGTATATACCGTAGTAGAGCAGGGCCTGTTTTTCTATGATAAGGAATTTAACTCCACCAAAGCCATCACCAAATCCGACGGGTTGCGGGAGCAGCAGATCAGTGCGCTCGGGTATGATGCGCCCAGCCAGGCTCTCATAATTGCTTACCGCAACACATACGTAGACCTGCTACAGGGCAATACTTTCCACACCATCAGCGATATTTACCGCAAAAACCTGCCCGGCGAGAAAAAGATCAACCACGTTTATACTGCTAACCGCACCGCCTACCTG
>DATBUF010000336.1:0-3080 GCA_036516435.1 Pontibacter sp. | reverse complement strand
GTTTACGATATGAGGTGCAGGATGGCATTGCGACCATCACTCTGAACCGACCTGATGTATTTAATGCCTTTAACGACCAGCAGAGCTATGACCTGCAGGATGCCCTGAAGCAGGTGGCCCGTGACGAAAACGTGCGCGTGGTGGTATTGACCGGTGCCGGAAAGGCGTTCTGTTCCGGGCAGGACCTGAAAGCGATTGCCAGTGCCAGCAAACGCGACCTTTCGGAGTCGTTGGAGAAGCGGTACAACCCGATTATACGAGCCATGCGCAATTTGCCGAAGCCAATTATATGCAAACTGAACGGCGTTGCTGCCGGTGCAGGCTGCTCGCTGGCGCTGGCCTGTGACCTGGTGGTTGCAAGTACAGCAGCAAGCATGATTGAGGTATTCGTAAACGTAGGCTTGGTGCTGGATTCCGGCTCATCGTTCTTCCTGCCGCGTGTAGTGGGCTCACTGAAAGCATTTGAGTTAAGTACGCTGGGTTCCAAAGTATCGGCAGAAGAAGCCCTGCAGCTGGGCATGGTTAACAAGGTAGTGGCACCGGAAGAACTGGATGCTGCGGTGGCTGAACTGGCGGCACGTTATGCGGTAGCGCCAACAAAAGCCATCGGTCTGATGAAAAAGATGCTGAACAAATCCTTTAATTCCTCGCTGGATGAGATGCTGGACTATGAAGCTTACTGCCAGAAAATAGCCGGTAACTCTGCCGATTATAAGGAGGGCGTAACAGCCTTTAACGAGAAGCGCAAGCCACAGTTTAAAGGCGCTTAAGTGCAGCAACAGGAACTATAGCGAGGCCGGAGTTTAACTCCGGCCTTTTTTATGCACATAGCAGATGCCCTTCTGCACAATGTGTGCGTACGTACTATCGGTAGTCCTGCCCGGAGCACAAATGGTTCTGCAGATACTACCTATACTGGTATTGTCGTTTTAAACCTGTAATAACATGAGAATAAAGGCTTTCTGTTTGTTGCTGTTCCTGGTGCTGGCAACTATAGTTGCAACGCCGCAAGTACTTGCCCAGGAATGTTCCGGCTATTACCTGCTCACCAACAGCGCCGAGTACGAGCTCATAAACTACGACCGGAAGGACCGGCTGGCTGGCAGAGTGTACTATAAAGTAACCTCGGTAAACAGCAGCCCAACCAAAACAGAAGCCATTATACACAGCAGGATATTAGATGATAAAGGCAACCTGACCACTGAAAGCGACTATACGGTGAGTTGTAAAGACGGCAGCATGCTGGTGGACATGCGGTCGATGGTGAACGCTGATTTGCTGGCGGCTTACAGGAACATGGAAGTAAAAACGCAGGGCGACCAGCTGGACTACCCGGCTACACTAACAACCGGGCAGGAGCTAAAAGATGCCACCTTTACCATAGATGTGCTCGATAAAGAAACGCAACAACCCTTGACCACCATTGTAATGCATGTTACCGGGCGTACCGTAGGAGAAAAAGAGAACATACACGTGCCTGCCGGGGCTTATACTGCGTTTAAAATTAACCAGGAGCTGGAAATACGTACCGAAACGATGAGTACGAACGTCCCGCCCGCCCGTATCAGAACTGTGGAGTATTTTGTGCCTGGGCTGGGGATGGTGCGCTCGGAGGCGTATAAAAATGGGAAGCTGATCTCGTACAGTGTGCTGAACAAAGTGACCAAACCGGAACACTAACAACTATAAAAAAGCGCCTGCTACAACTATAGCAGGCGCTTTTTTATAGTTACGGCAAACGTGCTCAGGCACCTCCGGGAGTATCAGAAAGAATAACCTACCGAGAGCTTGAGCTGTGCCAATGGGGTAGCTGCAACCATGGAACTCTCGTCGTGGTGCACTTCGTGACCAATGATGTGCTGCGGCAGCAGTTCGTCGGCACCGGTTGCCTTGGCATACTTCACCCGCCCGCCTAACGAGCCGGCTACCTCAAAGGTAAAGTGGTTGCCTGCTAAAAACTGTGCACCTATCCGGTAACTCAGGTCCAGGGAGTTTTGGTACAGACGGCCTACAAACCTATAGTTCGGGGAGGTCGGGTCCTGCTCGGGCAGATCAAACACGTTTTTCTCGAACACCAGAAAACGGTAGCCAAACACCGGGCCATGAAAGAAGCCAAAAGGTGCCTGTTTCTTATTGGAAGTGTAGTGGCGCTGGCTCATGTGCACCGCTATCCCTTTCACATCCTTTGCCTCAAAGTCCTGCCAGTCATCAGTTTCGCCTTTCAGAAAACTCTTGTAAATAAAGCCAAGGCCATATTCGTTCGATACACGCTCGGTACGGAGCTTCTCTATCGACAGGTATACTTCCCCGGCCTGCAGTGGGTGCAATTTCAGGATATGGTCGTGTGCCTTGTCGATCTGGCGTATGTCAGGCGCATCCAGGTCCTGGTCCTGGGCTTGTGCAGTGGCGGCGGCTCCGACAAGCAGTGCCAGCAATAATCCCTTCAGGTAATTTGTAAGTGTTGTATTCATAAAAAGGTTCTTAAGCAAAGTAAAAAGTTACCCCACATCAATGCTTCTTCTGTAGTGCGAAGGTACAAACTAAGCCTCAAAGCTGCCTAGCCTATCATTTAAAATGACTTTACCTGAACAAAAGGTTCCGGTATTACGATAAACATTTAAATATCTAATATAAAGCAACTTAAAACTATGAAAAGAATTGTATTGGCAGGGTTTGTCGCCTGCACATTATGCTATGGCACCGGCTGTAACCAAAAGCAGGAACCCGTAGAGCAGGCTCAGGAAACCAACGAGCAGGCCTATGAAGGCACCCCACAGGAAGATACACAGGACGATCTATCCGAATTTATGACAGAGGCCGCCAGTGGCGGGATGATGGAAGTGGAACTAGGCAACCTGGCCCAGCAGAAAGGGCAGAGCAAAGAGGTAAAAGATTTTGGGCGCATGATGGTTACCGACCACACCAAAGCCAACGAAGAGCTGAAAGCACTGGCGGCACAGAAGAACATTACGCTGCCCACCGCTATGGGCGAAGACCACCAGGAACATGTGCGGGAGGTGAGTAAAAAGACCGGCGCTGACTTTGACAAAGCTTACATGAAACTGATGGTAGAAGACCAC
>DATBUF010000335.1:0-2262 GCA_036516435.1 Pontibacter sp. | reverse complement strand
AGGAGGATAGCAAGAAGGCAGCAGCGCGATGCCCGAAGACGGGGCCGCTCGGCCCGAGAGAGCCAAGCTAGCTATAAAACAAAGGGTAACTAAAGCTCCCAGGAATACAAGATGCTATGAAACTATAGGCTTGGTTAAAGTCAGCAACTATAGCCAACTATAAAACTATAGCTTGGTGGCAACTACAGAACTATAGTTAACGACAGGCAGCCAAAAAACAACATCCATAAACCCGTACCTTTACGTTCCGTATCTAAATAACTATATTTGCCTATATACTCACCATATACAGCATCATGTTAAAAGCCAACGACCCAGCCCTGCATTCCTGGATAGAAATAGCACCAGACAGCGACTTCCCGATACAGAACCTGCCTTTTGGTATTTTTGAGACCGATAACAGAGATCCGCGTGTGGGCGTTGCCATCGGGGACTATGTACTGGACCTGTGTGCTGTGGCGCGGCTCAACTTTTTTGAGCTGATTGACATTGATCCGAACGTATTTCACCGCCCTTACCTGAACGATTTTATAGCACTTGGCAAGCCAACCTGGCGTGCGGTGCGCAACCGCGTGTCGGCCCTGCTCCGCAACGACAACGACGAAATCAGCGGCAGCAGCGACCTGATTGACCGTTGCCTGGTAAAGCAGAGCGACGTACGCATGTTGCTGCCTGTAAAAGTGGGCAACTATACCGACTTCTACTCCAGCATCGAGCATGCTACTAATGTAGGCACTATGTTCCGCGACCCGAAGAATGCGCTGTTGCCAAACTGGAAACACATTCCGATCGGGTATCATGGTCGCGCTTCGTCTATCGTGGTTTCCGGTACCGATGTACGCAGACCGAACGGGCAAACCAAAGCTCCGGACGCTGATGCACCTACTTTTGGTCCTTCCCGCCTGCTCGATTTTGAGCTGGAAGTGGCTTTTATCACCGGTAAAGAAACCAGGCTCGGCGAGAGCATCACGCCTAACGAGGCAAGTGACTATATCTTCGGGCTGGTGCTGTTCAACGACTGGTCAGCCCGGGATATGCAGACCTGGGAGTATGTGCCACTGGGGCCATTTCTGGCTAAAAGTTTTGCATCTTCTATTTCGCCGTGGGTGGTTACGCTGGATGCCCTGGAGCCGTTCAGAGTGAAAGGCCCTGTTCAGGACCCGAAACCATTGCCTTACCTGGAGTTCTCAGGCAACCGCAACTACGACATCAACCTCGAGGTGCTTATTCAGCCGGAAGGTGGTGCCGAAACAAGCATTTGCCGCTCCAACTATAAATACATGTACTGGAACATGCATCAGCAACTGGCGCACCAGAGCAGCAACGGCTGCAACATACAGATCGGCGATATGTACGCCTCCGGCACTATAAGCGGTTCTGATAAAGGTTCTTATGGTTCTATGCTGGAGCTTACCTGGCGCGGTACCCAGCCCATTACGCTGGCAGATGGCACGCAGCGCAAGTTCATCAACGATAACGATACTGTTATTATGCGTGGCTATGGCGAACGCAACGGCATCCGCATCGGTTTTGGGGAAGTAAAAGGCAAGGTGCTGCCTGCTTTTTAATTGTTGATTGTTAAATTGCTGAAGACTTAAAGTAAATAATTCCCCTCTTTGGGAGGAGTTAGGAGTGGGTAAGCTATAGAAGCCCTCACGAATCCTTTACCAGGCTGACACTGGAATAAATAAACTATAAAACCACTGCCGAACCGGTGGTTTTATAGTTTAGAATCGCCATTGTCAGCTCAACCGCGATACCGTATATTTGAAGGCAGGCCGTACCGCTGCATCACAAACTATAGTTATATCTGACAAATTCATGGCTTACAAAACCATAGATCCCCAGGACGTTAAAACTGCTGAAGTGCATGCCCTGTTATTAGGTGCAATCGCGCCTCGCCCCATTGCTTTTGCCAGTACCACTGATCTGGAAGGAAACGTAAACCTGAGTCCTTTCAGCTTTTTTAACGTATTCAGTGCCAAACCGCCAATCGTGGTTTTCTCTCCTGCCCGCCGCGTGCGCGACAATACCAGCAAGTCGATTGCGTTGGGCGCGGGGCCGGCCTGCATTCCTCGCCACACTACTTCCAGCGCGCGACGGAGACGCATCCTCACGGCAGGCTCGTCGAGGTGCTCACCGCGCACGACCAGTTGGTAGTAGCTGGCCCCGGCGATCGCATCGAAGCAGGCTTCGACATCGAGGTCGGCACGCAGGATTCCGCGTGCGATCCCGGTCCGGAGGAGGTTCTCCATCGGCACC
>DATBUF010000334.1:0-2938 GCA_036516435.1 Pontibacter sp. | reverse complement strand
ACCGCAGCCAGCTGGGCGTGGTGCTGCAGGACGATTTCCTGTTCGAGGGCACCATCCGGCAGAATATCCTTTTCCCGCGACCGAACGCCACCGAAGACCAGCTGCTACAGGCGGTGCATGCAGCGCACGTACAGGAGTTTACCAACCGCTTCCCGGAGGGGCTCGACACGCGCATAGGCGAACGGGGCGTAAAGCTTTCGGGCGGGCAGCGGCAGCGCATTGCCATTGCCCGGGCCATACTGGCTGACCCGCGCATCCTGATGCTGGACGAAGCCACCTCTAATCTGGATACCGAAAGTGAAAGCCTGATCCAGGCAAGCCTTAAAACCCTGATGCAGGGCCGCACCACCTTCGTGATCGCCCACCGCCTGAGCACCATCCGCCAGGCCGACCAGATCCTGGTAATAGAACAGGGCAACATTGTAGAACAGGGCCGCCACGAAGAGCTGCTGGAAAAGCAGGGCCGGTATTATCAGCTCTATACTTACCAGGCCAGAATCTAGCGTTTTATTGGAAAGGCACGAGCTATAGTTGCGGCAGTGCATGCTATAGTTTCAGAGATGAGTGCTGAGGGAGCGGTTTTTCTCCTTGATAATCAGATCACCTGAAGGGTAGTGGGGAGCGTAAACTATAGCACTACACTTTCAGGGGAATAAAACAGAAGCGCCCGACAGATTACCTGCCGGGCGCTTCTATAACTTGTATCCTTCTTAATTAGCAACTGCACGCGCTGCGTTCACGCGGCCATAACCAAAGTACATATCACGGCCTGGTTTACCAATATCGTCAGCCGAAGCTCTTAGTTTGGCCAATAAGCTCGATGGACTTATCTGGCCACCGTTTTTACCTACAATCAGGGCTGCTACACCAGCTGCATGTGGCGCGGCCATACTGGTACCGGCCGACCAGTAATAGGAGGCACGGTTAGGATCCAGGCTGCTGCCTGTGCTGAATACATAGTCGAACACGTATACATACTGCGTAATGCCGCCAATCTTAGCGATCTCAGAACCTGGATACATGCCATCCCCTCCGGGAGCTGCAAACTGTACATCAGCAACGCCATAGTTAGAGTAAGATGCCAGGTTGTCCATGTAAGTAGTGGCAGGATTCAGGGCCCAGCCAATAGGAGCAGTAGCGGAAATGGAAACTACGTTGGCAGCACCTGAAGGCAGGTGGACGAGCGACATATCCGCATTTCCGTTATTGGCTTCGTTACCGGCTGAGGCAATCAGCAGCGCACCCCGCTGTGTGGCATAGTTGGTCACGCGGCTTAATGCCACGAGCAACTCCTGTACAGCTTTGGTATCGTTAACAATAAAATCATCTGATGGATCGTCTGGTGTGCCATTGTCATCCAGGAAGCGGCCGTTGCGTGGTATAGCGGCACCAATGCTCATGCTGATCACGTCAGCGCCTTGCTGCGAGGCATGCAGGATGCCCTGCATGATCCACGAGAACGAACCTGTACCGGAGTCACGAAGTACCTTTACCAGGATCAGCTGCGCTTCCGGGGCTACGCCAATCGTACCTGTACCGTTATCGGCGGCGGCTATAGTTCCTGCCGTGTGCGAGCCATGGCTGAAGGAGTCATTGATCCTGTACTCCAATACTTCGCCAGTTACAAAGTTTTTACTGGCAGCCAGGTCTATGTTAGGCTTTAGGTCCACGTGGTCCAGGTCGAAACCGGAGTCGAGGACAGCTACACGGGCACCCTTGCCACGGTAACCCTGGTTCCAGGCCTCTGGCGCCTTAATTGCAGCATGCCCCCACTGCAGGTCAAAGTATTTGTCATCGTCTCCGCTGGCCGGCGGGTTGCCAAAGTCTTCGGAAGTAAATGTTTTCAGGTCCTCAGGTTTGTACCACTGCACATTCAGGTCGCGGACTACAGAGCGGACACCTGAGATCTTTCCTGCTTTCTCTGCAAAAGCAGGGTCTTCAGAGTACACGAGGGCTACACCAGCCTCCGGCAGCAGCGAAGTTACCTTGCCATTGGCACCTGCCAGTTTGTTTTCGAGCCCGCCCGGAAGCTTCTCCTCTGCAGACAGCACAATGTAGTGGTTGTTCCTGTACGATACGTTCTTCGGGACATCGGCAGTGGCTGCGCTTACGAGCTCTTTTCCTGTGTGCGTACTTGCCGTCAGGTCCTCGTCCTGGCTACAGCCCGTAAGGCCAGCAACAGCCAGCAATACCGGCAACACGAATCTTGTGGAGGTATACTTCTTGTTATCCATACTACAAAATGGTTAAGTAAAAATTATAATAAGATGTTAAAGTGCGCTTTGGGATAGATACTCCTGAAAAATAGTTACAGGAATTAAATACGATTAAATTGCATTTGTAAAGGTGCGATATGCTTGAACAAGCACCTTTTTTGCGTGAACAAGCATAAAACACAGGGTAAACGAGCTGTAGTTAGAAGTATGACTTACCTCGGTAGTGGACTTGCCGGCTTGCCCTGGGTAAGAACCTGTTGGAACTATAGCTGAGTGCCGGCAGGTGCCTGTACGCTGCATGGCCTGTGTTATAGAGCTTGGGTAGAGGGACCAGAGTGATCACCTGTCGAACAGTCGCAGGACAAGGCTGTTGTGGGGTGTACCTTCAGAATGTGTTGAGTCTGTAGGAGGCTTGTAACTATAGCCTATAGTTTTGAACTATAGCTGCAGGTTTGCTGGTATACGGACACAGCATGTAAGCACAAGGTAGCAAAGCAGTATCGTGAAGCTGACTGCCGATGCTGCTCCCTGCTATAGTTTGTTTCTGATGCTATAGTTGTACTGCTAAGGCACTATCACGATTTTACCCCGTGTATGCAGCGTTTCAATCTGGTCTAAAGCTTCTGCTGTTTCCGCCAGTGTGTAGGTTTTACTTACGTGCACTTTCAACTGACCAGTCTCTGCAAGTTCTCTCAGGCGGTCCAGCTGGCTGGAGTTGGGCT
>DATBUF010000333.1:0-4313 GCA_036516435.1 Pontibacter sp. | reverse complement strand
AATGTCGTTGTCAGTGATGAAGTTTACAACCATTTCGCCTTTAGAGTTAGCATAACGGCCATAGTCTTTTGCTTCGTACAGTTGCTTCAGTTTAGCTGGTACCTCAAACTCCTCGTTGGTTGGGTCTTCTTTTGCCATCAGGCCTTCCATGGTGGTGTAGTAGTTGTACAATACGCCATCCTGTGGGCTATAGTCTTTTACAGCGCCATAGCTCAAACGGATAGTAGAGTTTGCATCCGGGTAGAACACGAAATCAGGGTTCATCTGGCGCAGACCGGCTACATACAGGCGGTTAGCTGTTGCCAGTTTCGCGTTAGCAGCGCTTACTTTTGGAGCAATGTTAGTTGTAAAGTTCTCGATGATCGGCTGTACAATGGCAAAAGCAGGATCGTTCTCCAGTTTCTTGGCAGTAGGATTCTGTAAGAAGTCTTTCAGTTTCTGCTCAGATACGACAAACGAGTTGCTGTATACATGATCAGCCAGCTTGTTGAAATCGCCTTTATACTTTGCAACCAGGTTTTTGAAAGCGGCAGGTTGCTGGTCTTTGGCAATATCTTCAGAGTAGAACTTCATCATGGCAGCAAACACTTTCTTGTCTGCCGGCAGGCTGTAGTCTTTAAAGAAAGCATCCACGCGCGACGTCAGGTCTTCAGCTGCTTTCTTGGCAGCAGCATTGTCACCAGACTTAAGTGCCGTGTAAAGCGGCATCATGCGGTAAGCCATCAACAGCGACTCAGTGCCCAGTATAGCTTCGTTCAGGTAAATAGAACCTAGGTTATACTTCTCAATCTCTTTGTAAGAGGCATCAATGTCAGACATTACATTGCCGTAAAGTGCCTTGCGCTTTGCATCAGCATTTACCCATGTCTGGTACTTGGTTTCGTCAGCTTTTTTACCTTCAATGGTCTTCATGCGGGCAATACCTTCGTTCTGACCGATAGAATACTTGTAGTAGTTAGCCGTAGAAGCGTATTTAGAAGCATACTTGATGCGGGTGGCATCGCTCTTGTCCATTTCTTCTTTCCACAGGGCCAGTTTCTTCTCACGCAGTTTAATACGTGATTTGTTTAACTGGTCTACTTCCAGCTGCAGGCCATGCGACGTCATAAAGCGCTTGGTGCGGCCCGGGAAACCAAATACCATAGAGAAGTCACCTGGCTCTTTATCTGCAATGTTGATTGGCAGGTGGTGCTTTGGCTGGTAAGGTACGTTGTCTTTGCTGTATGGTGCCGGCTTACCGTCTTTACCCGCATATACACGGAAAATAGAGAAGTCGCCGGTGTGGCGTGGCCACATCCAGTTATCTGTATCGCCGCCGTACTTTCCGATAGACGATGGAGGCGTACCTACCAGGCGCACATCAGTATAGCGGTTGTAAACGAACAGGTAGTACTCGTTACCGTTAAAGAAATCACGCACGTAAGTTACATACTCGCCGTTGTTGCTGGCTTCTTTTGCCAGTGCCTGCATGCGCTGACCAACTTTCTGGGCGCGCTCCTGCTCTGGTGTGTTGTTGTCGATGCCTTCCAGTACTTTGCCGGTTACATCATCCATGCGCACTAAAATGTCTACAAACAGGCCTTCGTTCGGAAGTTCTTCTGAGTGGTTCTTAGCCCAGAATCCGTTTGTCAGGTAATCTTTCTCAGGAGTAGAGTGTGCCTGAATCTGGCCGTAACCGCAGTGGTGGTTGGTCAGTAATAAGCCTTCTTTAGAGATAAATTCACCTGTACAGAAGCCACCGAATTGAACGATTGCATCTTTCAGGCTCGAATTGTTTACAGAATAGATTTCTTCGGCTGTTAGCTGAAGTCCTTTTTTCTGCATGTCAGCATGGTTCAGACGCTTTATCAGCATCGGCAACCACATACCTTCGTCGGCTTTGGCCGTAAATGGCACGCTCAAACCAACTAAAAGTAGGAGTGAAAGGATTCTTTTTAACATGGAAATTTGTTGAGATTAGTTAAACTGCATGCAATTTACAAAAAAATGCATACCTAACGGCTGTTAGGGGCCGCTAAGATGTGTTTCGTGCAGCGTTTTTTTGTTCTGAACTATAGGTATATCCTACTGGCGCGCAACACACCAACCAAACCCGAACCAATTTCATGAGCTGGATATTTAAGAAACTACTGCTTAGCCTGATCTGGGTATACCAGCACATGATTTCTCCGCTGAAACCCGCCACCTGTCGCTATACGCCTACCTGCTCTACCTATGCCCTGCAGGCAGTAACAAAGTATGGCCCCTTTAAAGGCGGCTGGCTGGCTCTGAAAAGAATCGGGCGCTGCCACCCCTGGGGCGGAAGCGGCTACGATCCGGTAAAGTAAGGGCTGCTCCGGCTTTATCGGCAGTTCGGGGCGGTAGGTATAAGGTTACTCCAGGTTTGTCTAATAACTATAGTTGCAGCTTTTGTAAAACGGGCTTTATAGGTATATTAAGGAAAACAAACTTACTTATACCCGTTGCTTATGCTGCTAACACTACTCACCCACCAATGGAGAGCCGGGCTGCGCTCCTCCGTTTTTCAGAAAAGCCTTGCACTCAACATTATTCTGGGGCTGTTTATCTTATATTTCGGAGCTATGTTCCTGATTCTGGGTTTTAACCTGGATGAAATACTGGCAGAGCTGCGCCCGGGGCAGAACGTAATTACCTTGCTGAATGGCTTCCTGCTCTACTATTTCCTGGTCGACCTGTTTTCCAGGTTCCTGCTGCAGGAGCTGCCTGTGCTGGCCGTGCAGCCTTACCTGCACCTGCCTATTGCCAAAGGCAAGCTGGTGCATTATGTGCTGCTAAGATCTGTTCCGAGTTTTTTTAACCTGCTGCCACTGCTGTTTATAGTGCCGTTTACAGCAACCTCGGTGGTACCGGCGCATGGGTCTGCTGTAGCAGTAGCATGGCTTACTACAATGGTTACTCTGACGCTGTTCAACAATTACCTGCTGCTGTACTTTAAACGGCAGATGAGCACCAAGCCGCTCTATACGCTGGCTTTCGGGCTGGTAGTTGCCGGGCTGATGCTGCTGGATTACCTGGGTGTGCTGCACCTGCAGTCGATTTCCGGAACCTTGTTTGATGCGGTTTTACTAAATCCGAGGCTGGTAGCTGTGCCGCTTGTGCTGCTCTTATGTGTTTACCTGCTCAATTTCTTCTTCCTGAAAGCCCATACTTACCCTGAAGAGCTGATGCTGCGCAAGGCCAAAACAGTTACAGGCAATGATATTGCTTTCCTGAGCCGTTTCGGGGAGCTTGGCAAACTGATAGAGCTGGAAATGAAACTGATCTGGCGCCATAAACGGACCAAATCTACAGTGGCTATGTCTTTTATTTTCCTGTTCTATGGCCTGCTTTTCTATGGCAAGGATGATTTAATGGATAGGTCCGCTACCCTGATGTTTGTGGGGATTATGTTATCGGGGATGCCCATGTTTAACTATGGGCAGTTTTTACCGGGCTGGCAAAGCGGGCATTTCGACGGATTGCTGACCCAGCGCATTTCTCCTTACCAGTTTATAAGTGCCAAGTACTGGATGATAGTGCCCGTGATGGTACTCTTCTTTGTACTTAGCTTACCCTACGGGTTTTTCGGCTACCAGATCATCCTGATAAATGCGGCAGCTTTGTTATACAATATCGGAGTTAATATTTTTATAATATTCCATTTTTCGGTGTACAACACGCAACGGCTTGACCTGAGCAAGAGCGCTTCGTTTAACTGGCAGGGGGTGGGCGCATCTAAATTTTTGATGATGGTACCGCTCATGGTTGTGCCTATCCTGATTTGCGTGCCTTTCGGCTTATTAGACATGCCTTTTGTGGGAGTTGCACTCGTGGGTGGGCTTGGCCTTTTGGGAATCATCTTCCAGAAGCAACTGCTGCACCGCGCTACGCAACGCTTTGTTGCGAACAAGTATGAACTGGCTGCCGGCTTCCGTCAGTCTTAATAATCTTACAACTATAAAATCACGAATCATGCTAACCATACATAACTTACAGAAAACCTATAACGGAACCACCGTAGTAAACCTGGAAAACCTGACTATAGCCGCCGGCGAAACGGTAGGGCTGGTTGGGAACAACGGCGCAGGCAAAACCACCCTGTTCCGGATGATTCTGGACCTGATCCGGCCAAGCAAAGGCGAAGTATATTCCAAAGAAAACAACGTACGGTTGTCCGGCGAGTGGAAAAACTATACCGGCTCGTACCTGGACGAAGGCTTTCTGATCGATTACCTGACTTCAGAAGAGTATTTCAAATTTATAGGAGACCTGCACGGCCTTTCGTCCGGCGATATTGCAGAGCGCCTGGAGCC
>DATBUF010000332.1:0-3190 GCA_036516435.1 Pontibacter sp. | reverse complement strand
GTCCGGCGAGTGGAAAAACTATACCGGCTCGTACCTGGACGAAGGCTTTCTGATCGATTACCTGACTTCAGAAGAGTATTTCAAATTTATAGGAGACCTGCACGGCCTTTCGTCCGGCGATATTGCAGAGCGCCTGGAGCCGTTTATGGATTTGTTTAACGGCGAGATCCTGAACCAGCGCAAATACATCCGCGACTACTCGAAAGGTAACCAGAAGAAAATTGGTATTGCAGCTGCTGTACTTTCTAACCCCGAACTGCTGATCCTGGATGAACCCTTCGCTAACCTGGACCCCAGCTCACAGATACGCCTGAAGAACCTGCTCAAAAGGCTGCGTGAAGAACAGCGCATGACCATGCTGATATCGAGCCACGACCTGAGCCATGTAATTGATGTATGCGAGCGCATTGTGCTGCTGGAAAAGGGGCAGCTAGTGCAGGACATGCAAACTACCGAAAACACGCTGCAGGAACTGGAAACTTACTTTACGGTTTAGTACCGCTTGTAAACTATAGCGCGCAGGTATAACTCTCGGTTGTACCTGCGCTTTTTATTTAAACCTTTCTGAACTATAGCCTGCCTGTGAAGATGCGATGCCTCTGAATGACTATAGTTTCATCCAGCGTTGTATCTCTTTTTCTGCAAACTGCTCGTCTTTCCAGCCTATAAATTTCAGTTGCGCTGTGCCACTGCGGCTCATAAACCATTGTTGCAGTATACTTTTTATAGCTGGATATTCTACACTTAAAGCCGCATAGTTATGTGCCCTGATGAGTTGTTCGCTGGGGCGGGCGGGGGTACAGACCAGGATCGGGTACAGGTCACCGGTTGGCTTTTCCAGCATCAGGGTAGCCACAGGGATTACCTCCAGTACAGTACCGCTCTCGGCTCGGTTTGCTATAACCATGGCACTCAGGCCGCGGCCTTCTGCTTCTATCTCCGTGGAGGGTATAAAGCCATAGTTGGCAGGGTAGGGCAGGGAGTTTAGCATAGTTTCGCTGGCTTTCTCAAAGGCGCGGGTTGCTTTGTTGTAGACGGTTGTGTGAGCATCGCCAGCTGGTACTTCTATTACGACCTGTAGTTGCCGGGCACCGGAGTAAGTAGGCAGCTCGGCATAGTTGGTCTGGCAGGCGCTCAGTACCAAAGTGGTAAAGAAGAGCAGAAATGGTAAGTAGAGGCGGTGCATGGGCAGGTGCTGTAAGGTTCTGCTACAAATATAAAGGATAGTGCTTTGTGCCGGAACAGGTAAAATGCGGGCAGGAGCAATAAAAAAGGAGCTGTTGTTAAACAGCTCCTTTTTACTAAACTATGGAAAATTTATGAAAACAGGTATTATTATCTTCTTTCCTTGATTCTGGCAGCCTTACCTGACAAGCCTCTCAGATAGAATAATCTAGCTCTTCTTACTTTACCTCTTCTAACAAGCTCAATTTTCTCAATAGATGGAGAAAGCAGCGGGAAAATACGCTCCATACCAATCTGGTTAGAAACTTTTCTTACAGTGAAAGTCTCGCCGTTAGTATTTACGTTCTTACGCTGAATAACAACGCCCTAGAACTGCTGAATACGCTCTTTGTTACCTTCACGGATCTTCACGTGGATGTTTACAGTATCACCCGCCTGGAAAGCAGGGAACGATGCACGTCTGTCTGTAGATTCCTGCTCAATTAATTTAATTAATTCGCTCATGGCTATGTTCTTAAAGCTAAAGTATCTTCTTCAAAATTCGGACTGCAAAGATATGTAAATATTTTTTACATAGGAATACTTGCCCGAAAAATTTATTTTTTCTGTATTCTAATGAGTTAGCTGCAGATTTTGCAGCAACTATAAACTATAAGTTTTACTCGTTCAGCAGGTCGGGGCGACGCTGCTTGGTACGCGTAATGGCCTGTTCAAAACGCCATTGCTCTATCTTGGGTGTATCCCCGGATAGCAGTATGTCGGGTACTTTCATGCCTTTGTACTCGGCAGGCCTGGTAAATACCGGCGGGGCCAGCAATCCATCCTGAAAAGAGTCTGTCAGGGCCGAGGACTCGTCGTTTAGCACACCTGGTATAATCCGGATAATGGCATCTGCTAAAACGGCAGCTCCTAACTCGCCACCCGATAGTACATAGTCGCCGATGCTGATCTCGTGGGTTATAAAATGCTGGCGAACGCGCTCATCCACGCCTTTGTAGTGTCCGCAAAGTATGATAATGTTGCCTAATAGGGAAAACTGGTTTACGACGTTCTGGTTGAGCGTTTGTCCATCCGGGGTCATGTAAATCAGAGCATCATAATCACGCGCGGCTTTCAGTTCCGAAATGCACTTGTCAATCGGCTCGATCATCATCACCATACCGGCTCCGCCACCAAAAGCATAGTCATCTATCTGGCCATGTTTGTTAATGGCATAGTTGCGCAGGTCGTGCACGTGTATTTCTACAAGGCCTTTTTGCTGCGCGCGTTTCAGAATAGAATGGCTAAAGGGACTTTCCAGCAGGTCGGGCTGGCAGCTGATAATATCGATACGCATTATTTATCCTCCTCTGCGTCCTCGTCGGCATCATCGGGGGTGCTGGACTGGGTATACACTTCAAGCAGGCCCTCGGGCAATTTCACATGCAGTTGCTTTGCCTCGTGGTCAGCGCGTAGCAGGATCTCGTCCATTACCGGTATCAGCATTTCCTGGTCTAGGTAATCCATCGCCATCAGCTGCTGCTGCGGTAAATCGTAGAACTCTTTTACAATGCCTAACTGGCCGTGGTTTTCATCTACCACCGTGTAACCGATCACCTCATGGAAGTAAAACTGGTCTTCTTCCAGTTCCGGTAGTTCATCCAGCGGTAAGTATAGCGCCGTGTTGCGAAGCTTCTCAGCCTGCTCCAGGGTGGTAATATCTTCAAACCTGATGATGAAGCGGCCTTTCTGCTGCGGCTCCATGGCATCAATAAAAAATGGAACCAGTCTCCCTTGTTGTTCAAGGAAAACTGATTCCAGATCTTCGTAATCTTCGGGGTAGTCCACGTCAAAAAACGCGACGACCTGCCCTTTTATGCCATGTGTCTTAACAATGTATCCTAGCTGAAAACAAGCGTCAATGTTCATGGCACAAATAAATTATGCTTGCTCTTCAGTAGATTCGCCTTCAGCAGCTGGTGCCTCAGGAGCTTCTTCTTCAGTAGCAGGTGCGTTAGCAGCAGCC
>DATBUF010000331.1:0-5391 GCA_036516435.1 Pontibacter sp. | reverse complement strand
AGTCCTTCTGTGTCTGGTGACTCCTGATGTGGTAGTAGTAAATTCCATCGTTAGCTGGTGCCCAATCGTTTTTATAGCCTTTGCTTTTATAAATGCTCTTACCCCAGCGGTTGAAAATTTCAACGTCAATAGCATCCGTGTTTATACCTTTCAATATGAACGTATCATTTTTACCATCTCCGTTAGGTGTGATAATATTGGGGATAGCAGGGCACTCGTCAGCTGAGACATTTACCTGATGCACATAATCGCACCCGTCTACAGTTATGGTAACACTTAATTCTGCTGGTACCATTGTGGTTATAGTCGGGGTAGTCTGGCCAGTGCTCCAGCGGTAGGATGCACCACTCACCGAGCTGGCATTTAGCGTAATCATCTCTCCATAACAAGCGCTCACTTCATGCGGGAGGGTAATTTTCGGGTCTGGCTTTGTTGCAATAGTTATTTCATCGCGGGTAATGCAGCCGTTGCTGTTTGCAACTTCTACCCAGTAGGTGCCCGCTGTCATGGCTTTTATGCTGGATGTAGTGGCGCCCGTGCTCCAGCGGTAAGTGTAAGCACCCAGCGCAGCCTGCAATTCGACTACTTCGCCGAAACAAAGTGTAAGGTCATCTCCTAAGTTTACAACAGGCAGCGGTACTTCGGTTACGGTAAATTTACCGGTGTACTCGCAGCCATTCTCGTTTATAGTTGCCGTAAACTCTCCCGGTGTTGATACCTGAATGCTATTGCCAGTTTGGCCGTTGCTCCAGCGCACTGTTCCCGGAGTGTCCACAGATAGGGTTGTGCCTTGCCCCGTACAGAACGAGCTGCTTCCTTGTATGGTCGCCTTCGTAGAAGTGGTAAATACAAATTCGTTCTGATTGGAAAAGGTATTGTAAGTAGGAAATTCAGGTGGAGACACTTGCGCGATCTTGGTCCAGATAGTAGCAGTATTGTTAGTACGTTGATGTAGCGTTCTAAAACACCCTGCCTGTTCTCTTTCCGCACGAACAGTATATTCAGCATTTGCAGCTCCTACTTTAAAAGTTCCAAAATATTCCGCCACCTGTCCCGGGTTATTTATGCCTGCCATTGTGTTCGGAGGCGATGCTACCGTATAAATATGTGTTCCTTTTATCGGTGCTGCAGCATTAAAAGTAACTGAAACTTTATCGTTGCCACTAGTTTGTAGGTTAAGCGTATGAGGCTGCCCTGAAGTAGCGGGGTACAGGTATGTACTAACATCACCAATAGGGGCGCCGGAAAGTACCCACACTCTGCTGGCATCCATATTTTTAAATGTTCCATGTATACCGTAACTGCTCAGGTCACGTACCGTGCTCCCTGATCCTTCATCGAACTTATAGTATGCCACCAGGTCCTTGTCCGCCGGGTCTACCTTCTGGCACATATTCTGCCTGATTTCAGCCTCGGTTAATGCCCTTTTCCAAATCCGGATCTCATCTACCTGCCCATCAAAGAAGTCGTTATTAACATTGTAATAATTGCCCAGTGTAAGTGGGGTGTTGCTTCTCAGATCGGTTTTGGTATAACCTGTTACAGACTGACTTTCTAAAACTCCATCAACATAGATTGACCATGTGCCATTCTTTGTTACACCTGCCAAATGGTGCCATTTGTTGTCATTAAATACCCCAGGAGAGTAGCCCGAAATCCTGTAAGTGCCGGAGCCATCTCTGCCGGAAAATGCTGCTTTCCCATACCGCATCACTAACTGATATCCATGTTCATTCGCATGGTCATATTTCGTTAATACCATCTGGAGCTTTGTTGATGAGGTTTTCACCCACGCTTCAACCGTTACCAGATCGTGTATTCCTCTGTTATTTGTAGAGCATTCTACATAGTCATCGTAACCGTCCAGCTTCAGCGCATTTCCGGGCCCTTGGGCAAACACTGATGAAGTGAGAAATATAAGTAGGAGGGAAAAAAGCAGATATGTTTTCAAGAGTGTAGCTATAGGTTACCGGAGGATTTATAGCTAAAATTAAATATTATTCTGATCTAATCAATAAAGGCTGCTAAATGCTGCAGCGCCAGCTCGCCGCTTCTGCCATCATGCGGTGTTCCCACGGTGGCATTGTAGTACTTGGCCCGCAGGTATACTTCCGGTTTCTGGCTGAGGTGCTGCTGCAGGAGCTGCTTTAAATGGCTATAGTCTGGAGCAGCGTCTATCAGCCCATGTTGAATATAACCATAATAGTCCTGCAGGTTTTCCTGCGGATGCATGTTATAGAAGATAGACCACACGTTGAGCAGTACCGCTTCGAGGTGAATGCCGGAGTTGCCGCTGAGCTGCACGTCGATCTGGCGCAGGTACTCGAATGTAGCTATAGTCCGACTATCCGAGATGCTGATGCGCTGACCGGCTATACTTCTAAAGTTGCGGGTATCGCGCGGGTGCGGGCGGAGGATGAAGTTTATAGTTGGAAAATCCGTATGCAGCTGGTGGAGCAGGTTTTCAATTTCAGTTGTGTCATCCATCAGGTTGCAGCCAATGCCAATCGTTTGTACCTGCTGGTTTTTATTTCTGAATGGCACATAAGCATCTGCCTTAGGCATCCCCACCAACTCTACACGGCCTTCCACGGGGCCACAACTTTTATACTTATCCAGCGCATCCTGCCCCTCTAACAGGCTCATGTCGAACTGCAGGGGCGGAAAAATCGGGCTGACACTGGCGTGCTGGATGTAGGCTGTTTTGATGCCAGCAGTTCTGGCAGCCAGCAGCATAGCCCGGGCGTCCGCATTGTGGTCGTTGGCGAAAACTATAGTTTGTGGCTTATACTTTCGTAGCTTCTGCAGGTATACTTCGTAGAAACCGACAGCATCAAACAGCACATCGTAAAAACGCAAGGTCCTCTGTTTCTTTTGCTTCAGGAACTGGAAGTACAGCGGCAGAAACTTATAGTAGTACAGCAGTTTCTTACGGAGTGAGATACGTGCTACCGCATGGTTATACTTCCCGATCTGCTTGCTTTGCCCGGCCACAAAAACGACATCAGGTAAGCTGTCCTTTATAAATTGCAGACTGTTAACATTGTTCTGGCTCACCACATACAGCCAAACTTTACCTTGTAGTTCCTCGGGCTGCTCTACCTGCCTGAGTAGGTTTCCGATCAGGCGAACCAAACTATAGCCCAGCACTTTCAGCAGGCGCTTTACAGGAGAAGCAGGAGATACGGCATTCTTCGCACTTTCCGGAAGATTGTAGAACCCTTCTGAAAAGTGCAGGTGCAGGATGTTACTATAGCGGTCGTACCATGTTCTCATGGCTATACCATGTCCCAGGTGAGGGGAGTGCCGGCTTTGATATTAGTAGCGGCAGGTTTGCCCAGGAGCTCATCGTAATGCTTGGGTGCCAGGCCTAAGCCCGGACGAATGACACGGATATTTTCTTTTGTAAAAGCCTCCCCGGCAGCAATATCTTTAGCAGCATACACCGAGCGCTTAAACAGGCGACTTTTCTCTTCTGCTTTCTGCACGCCATACTGCACATGCCCCAATGCCTGCCAGGCCCGTTCCGACTCAATTACCAGTGTTTTCAGTTCCTCCGGCTCCAGCGAGAAGGCAGAATCCACACCACCATCGGCCCGACGTAGGGTAAAGTGTTTCTCGATAACAGTTGCACCCAACGCAACCGCTGCCACAGCTGCACCCACACCCATAGTATGGTCAGATAAGCCCACTTGCACGCCGTATAGTTCGCGCATATGCGGAATGGTCAGCAGGTTGGTGTTTTCGGGTGTTGAGGGGTACGTGCTCGTGCATTTCAGCAGTATAAGTTCCTGGCAGCCAGCGGTACGGAGTACCTGCACGGCTTCGGCAACTTCCTGCACCGTGGCGGCTCCCGTGCTCATAATAACGGGTTTACCTGTAGCCGCAACCTTGCGCAGCAGCGGGTGATCGGTATTCTCGAACGAAGCTATCTTGTAAACGGGTGCGCCCAACTCTTCCAGAAAGTCTACAGCTGTCTCGTCAAACGGCGACGAAAAGGCGAGCATGCCGTGTTTTTTGGCCCGCTCAAATAGCGGCTGATGCCACTCCCAAGGGGTATAGGCCTCTTTATACAGATCGTATAGTTCGCGGCCCTTCCAGAGGGAGTTCTCATCTTCAATTGTGAAAGCACCGGGCAGCGTCATGGTATCAGCCGTGTACGTCTGCAGTTTGATGGCATCGGCTCCGGCAGCAGCGGCGGCATCCACTATAGCTAGGGCACGCTCCAGCGACTGGTTATGGTTCCCCGACATTTCGGCGATAACGAAGGGCTTATATGCTGCGCCAACCAGGCGGCCGGCAATATTTATAGCGTTGATCATGATTTTCTTAGTTTATACTTCTGTTGACAGCTCCAGCACAAAACGGAATGCTGCAGGATGTTTCGGATCCGGCGTAGCGTAAGCGAAACCGACTTTCTCAAAAGCCCGCACCGAGGCTGGATTATTCTGCTGCACAAGCCCTTCTATCACTTTTACCTGTGGCAGTGCAGCCTTTACCGTAGCAATCCCTTTCAGCAGTACTGTGTGGCTTAATCCCTTTCCCCTGAACTCCCTGCTGATCAGGTAGCTGATGGTGGCTGTTTCACCTTTTACATCAAACCTGATCTGGGCGGCAGGTGTGCCGGCAATTGTTGCAATATAAAACCTGCAGGCTGCATCTTCAAGCTTTGCCTTGTACCAGTGCGTATGGTTCTCCAGCAAAATAGGCTCCGGGTTAAAAGATCTTTTCCGCACTTCAGGATCGTTGTTCCAGTCATATACCAACTGCAGGTCAGCTATAGTAGCAGGCCGCAATTTCAAACTGGCGCTTTGTTCGAGTTGCTGGAAAACTGCTCTTAACCGGGTGTCGCTCTGCCCGTCGAAGTACTGCCGCTGCACGGCTACCTGCTGATTGAATTGTGCAGCAAGGTCTATGCTTAACGATGCAGAAGTATAAGGTTGTGCGATGCCACTTTCTGTCAGGAAACTATAAAGCCCCGCTTGATTATCGGCCGTCTGAACTATAAACAACAGGCCTCCCACAGCTGCATACTCGTAGGCCACGCCACTTGCTGATGTAACTGCCACAGCGCATTGCTGCATGAGCCGGCACATCTGCCCGGCATGCAGGTTCTGGTGTAAAGTATAGTTTGGTTGGTTCTGTAACCAACTTTGTAGTTCCTCCAGATGCCTGTAAGCGCTGCCTACTACTATGTCTATAGTTGTAGCTTTATGTAAAGAAGCAATTTCCTGAGCCAGACGCAGGGTATAGTTCTCCGGGTCTGCACCACCCAGGTTTAAAAGCAGGCGGGATTCTCCTTCAGGTAAATCTCTGTGCTGTTTTGATGCTGCCAGAAATGGAGCGCGGAGCAGCGCATATGCCGGGCCCGGCAACAATTTAGTGTAAGGG
>DATBUF010000330.1:0-3923 GCA_036516435.1 Pontibacter sp. | reverse complement strand
CAAATAAAGAACACTTTTATGACCTGCTAAAACGGATTATACCAATGCGCTGCATTTCCATATAAAAAGGCAGAAGAAGCCGATAAGATTTTGGTCGATGTTTTTAGTGTCGTTGATCGTTGTCCGTTACTCGTTGATCGTAGATAGTTGAAGCGACAAAATACATGGCCATTCCACTATAAAACTATAGTTAAACAGTACAGCGAATCCTTTTATTTAATACATAGAGTTGAGTTTGCGAACAGCGATTAACGAATAACGAACAACGAATAACGACCAACAATTTTGACCGTAGGAGTGGAGTTTATACTTTCGCAAAAAACAGAGATATGGAAATTAACCTAACACGTATAGACCAGGATTTTCATTTTGCAGCAACCGGCGCTTCCGGTGTGGCCGTGCATATGGATGCCAACCCTGAAATTGGTGGCCACAACATGGGGGCCCGCCCGATGGAAATGCTGCTGATGGGGCTGGGTGGCTGCAGCGCTATTGATGTAATCCTGATCCTGAAAAAACAGCGCCAGGAAATTGCCTCTTTCGACATAAAAGTAACTGCCGACCGCGAGAAGGTGGAGGAGCATACCGAGTTCCGTAACATCAACGTGCATTTTATACTTGGCGGCAACCTGGATGAAGGCAAAGTGCGCAGAGCCATCGAACTATCGCTGGAGAAATACTGCTCCGTAGCGATGGCCCTGTACAAAACATCTGCCATTACGTACACGCTGGAGTTGCTATAGGTCAGGCGCTTAGTTTAGCTACGTACTTTACAAGCGAGCGCTTGGCAATCGGCAGCAGGCTTTGCTCCAGCGGCACCGGCACCCGTGAAATAACGGCAAAAGTAGCCGGGTTGGGCAGTTCTTTCCGTTCTTTCAGCAGCTGCACTTTCAGGTGCTCGTGTGTCAGGCTGAGGCCGCGGCGTACGGTTTGCACATGTTCGGTACTAATGCCCCGGTACTTCTCGTAGGTGTTCTGGAAAACGGTAATGCGGTACAGGTATACCTGCGTCTCCTTGCCGGGAAAGGCATCCAGGAAGAGGTAGCCTTCGTCGTGGTACATGGGCGTAATGCCCACCGGGCTGATTTCCAGGTTGCTTTCTACGAACTCGTACAGCTCTTTGCCTTCTTCCAGGGTTTCGCCGAACAGCGGTGCAGCATACTGGATAATTTCTTCTATCTGCTGCATGGTTTCATCGTCGTCTACTATTTTCTGGTACACGAGTTCCAGCTTTTCAAAATCGGCGCGGCTGATACGTTGCGGAAACTGCTCATATACCAGTTGCTTGTGCTCTTTTAACTGCATCAGGTTGCGGTAGTGCATAATCAGGTCCGAGAAAACGGGGTAGAGACGCTGCTGACTGAACTCGCCTTTTACAGCCTGCAGGTAGCCCAGCAAGAGGTACTTTTTATATTCAAAGTCAAGCAATCCTTCGGTAAGCCAGTTGATGGGTAGGGTGTTCATAGCCTTCAACTTCTATAGTTTGTACTTGCTTATTAAACGAGGGAAGGGCGCGTTTGGGTTATACAGGTATGGTAGGTCAAAGCAACAAAAAAGCCTTCCCGCTATAGTTGCAGGAAGGCTTTCTACTGTCAGGCAAACTATAGTTACCCGAAGATCTCGTTCAAAAGGCCGGCCAGGTGGATGCCACCTTTCAGGAGTTGGTCGTTCAGCGTATCCAGGTTATCATAGTTATAGCGGTAGCTTAGTTTTTGCTCCGGCTGCACCTCGCTGTAAATTTTGTTGGTGATCAGGTAAGAATCGTACAGCCACTGGCTGATGGGCTGCTTCATCATCTCCTTGCGCTGAGCTTTGGTGGTGTGGTTCAGGGCTGTGCTGTACTCGGTATAGCTCAGCTGCTGCGATTCGATCAGGTCGCTGTCCCAGAGGCGGTGCAGGTTGGTAGGCTGGCCGAACCAGAAAAGCTTTACACGGTTACCACCCAGGTCTTCGGGGCGGCCGGTGTGCATGGGCTGGTGAATATCGCCTACCAAATGGATGACCAGGCGCAGGTACATTTGCTTTTTCTCCAGCGGCAAGTCTTTTTTCTTCAGCTCGCCCACCATCATGTTCAGCTTGGTGTAGGCATTGGTAGTGGTATCCTGCAGCAGGGCAGCTGCAAACGCATCGTAACTCTCCAGGCCTTCTTTAAAGTTGATGTAGTGCCAGGTGTCCAGGTACTTGTAGCTTGGTTCCGATTTCACAAAATCGGCCCAGTTGCTGGCCATCGCCAGTGATTCGGTGCCCAGGATTTTCTTTACCTGTTTTTTAGCCTTGCAGCTCAGGTTGCGTTCTGCAATTTCGCCTACTACGCGGTGCCCCAGCATGCCCCAGGCCATTGATTGGAGCGGCATGTACAGGAACAAACCCGCCAGCAATAATTTTTTTAGCGTATTTAATGCCATTTGTTGTAACAAACTATAGGTTAATGTATGTGGCTGCAAAGGTCCGAAATTTCTGTAGAAACCGATGCCTATAGTTGAGAATTGTTTACCGTTCACAAGCCCGCCAGCCAACTATAGCCTGTAGTTTGTTACATCAACTTTGGCTACTTAAACCCGAACAGCACGGGGAACAGGAATACGACCAGCACCACCCAGATCAGATAAACAGGCAGGTAAGCTGCAATGGCATTGCCTAACGTGGTAATATCCTCCTTTTTCGTGATCGTTTTGAAAAGGGAGCCGGTAACCAGGAGCAAGTTAAACAGGATGAGAATGTTACTGCCCAGTACAGCCAGCCTGTTTGGCGTGATACCCCATTCTGCGATCCGGAACATAATGGCTGATAAGGCAATGCTGTTTACCACAATGGTAACTATAGCCAGCAGCAACAGGACCCAGGTACTGGTGGCGTCCTGCACTTTCCGGGAGTTATCGGCGATAGAGAAAAAGATAAGCGCCATCACCCCGATCAGGAGCACGTTAAACAGGATCAGGAATTCGCGGTCGTTGTAAGGGTCTTTGCCGGAGAAGGGGATCGCTACCAGGTAAACAGTAAGCATGATGAGCACCAGCGGGCTGAAAATTCTGGCGATGACCGGCGACACTTTGTTTACCAGCTGCGGGTTGGTTTGGGTAAGATAGGTCGCAACTATAGGGATGGCAGCAGCCCCAAAAACGCCAACATATTCGGCATAAAACTGCTCTATTTGCAGCCCTATAATGGCGAACAAACCTATTGTAATACCTGTCATCAGCACACCGGCAATAACCAGAAGCGCCGACATCACCAGCAAATCACCATTAAACCGAAGGTAGCCCAGCCGCCTGCTATAGTTGTTGAAATCGTTGCCGGTGTAAGCCGCGCCCAATACCGCCCAGAGCAGCAAAGGCAGGTGCAGGCAGGCCAGTACCAAGGTGTCAGAGTCTGTTGTGCCGGGCAGCAGGTTAATGTAAATCAAGCAAACTGCTATAGTTGCGCCCAGCAGCACGATTTTGTTCAGCTGCAGGTTATTCTTCCAGGCGAAATAGGCCGTAAGCAGCGGTAAAACTATAAAGCCGATATTCCTGGGGTAGAAAAACACTTCCTCTATGGGTAAATAAGCCGGTATTTTAGCAATAAAGCCTGCAACCAGCGATGCGAGTACTACCAGCAACAGCTCCCGGCCGGTACCCCAGGAGATGTCGTCGTTTTCGTAACGCAGCCGTTCGTTCCAGAAATCCGCAAGCGGGTTGCCCTTTAAGTCAGGGTAAATAGTTCTGAACTCCTGGGCAAAAGGCGCTTTGTTGTTCCGGTATAACCTCTCGAGCTCACCCGGGTTGTTAAGGTGGGTCAGTATTTCATTTTTCATGGCTGATCTTTTGTTCTGTGGAAACTATAGTTTGCGCAAAGCCAATTT
Source organism: Pontibacter sp. (assembly GCA_036516435.1). GTDB lineage: Bacteria > Bacteroidota > Bacteroidia > Cytophagales > Hymenobacteraceae > Pontibacter. The sequence goes on along the minus strand of DATBUF010000330.1, from coordinate 82 downwards.
CATCAACGTATTACAACTTGTCGATCATGTCGCCGAGGTCGCTTACGCCTAAGGTAAACATGAGCAGCACGATGCCGAGGAC
>DATBUF010000329.1:0-4971 GCA_036516435.1 Pontibacter sp. | reverse complement strand
GGGTATTGCCCTGGTAAGAAAAGAGCAGCAGCTTAAAGAAGAGCTCGAGAAAAGAAAGTGGCAGTATATCAAGGACAACCCGAAGTCGGTAGTTGCCTATGACCAGGCCATGTACTACCTGCACGATATGTTTGTGAACCTGACTGTTGACCAGCTAAATGAGCTAACTGCCATGATAAACCGTGGCTGGAAAGGCACACCGCACATGGAAGCTTTTACAAAATCAGCAGAAAAGGCGAAGAAAACAGCTCTGGGTACCAAGTATCAGGACTTTGAGTTTCTGACACCGGAAGGCAAGAAGGTGAAGCTCTCGAACTACATTCCGAAGGGTAAACTGGTACTGTTGGAGTTCTGGGCCAGCTGGTGCGGACCTTGCCGTGCTGAAATTCCACACCTCCGTGACCTGAATGCCAAGAAATCGGATGGTTTCGAGATCGTGAGCATTTCGCTGGATGAGAAGGATGAAGAATGGAAAAAAGCCATGGAGGAAGAAGGCATGGTTTGGACACAGTTGCAGGACCCGAATGGATTTAGTGGTGAGATTGCACAGGCTTACAACATCCTGGGCATCCCATTCAGCCTGTTGCTCGACAGAGAGGGCCGTATAATCAGAGTAGATATGCGCGGTGCTTACCTCGATGCCGTGCTGGAGGAGCTTTTATAGTTTAGTTGTGATACCATCCCCGGAGCTGTGCGAGCACTCCGGGGACTTGGTTCACTTGGCAACACAGGCTACTGCAAACCTGTTGTTCAACATCCCCAGTGCAGGAAAATCATATCCCGAAAGTCACCTTTACATCATATTACCCCATCATTTTTTATGTATAGTCTTGATAAGACCAGCGTTTGTTTACCGCCGGCTCTGAACAGTAAATTTACACACCTCTGGCACCTGGTGGGCAACACCCCCATGCTGGAGCTGCACTACAACTACCAGGGCAAACCAGGTAGCATCTACGTAAAGTGCGAACACTACAACCTGACAGGAAGCATTAAAGACCGGATGGCCCTGCACATCCTGTACCAGGCCTACAACCACTGCCAGATCCGTGCTGGTAACGAAATTGTGGAGGCAACCAGCGGCAATACCGGAATTGCATTTGCAGCTATCGGCCGTGCATTGGGCCATAAGGTGCGCATCATCATGCCTAACTGGCTGAGCAAGGAGCGCATCGACATTATCCGTAGCCTGGGGGCACAAGTTACATTGGTTAGCAAAGAGGAAGGCGGCTTTCTGGGCAGTATCCGGATGGCCGAAGAACTGGCAGCTGCAAATCAGAACATCTTTTTGCCGCGTCAGTTCGAGAACTGCTACAACGCTGAAGCCCACGAAGTAAGTACCGGCCCGGAGATATGGCGACAGCTACGTGGCATTGGTAAAACACCGGATGCCTTTGTGGCCGGTGTAGGTACAGGAGGCACTGTAATGGGAGTGGGCAATTACCTGCGCTCCCTCAGCAAGCGGGTACGTATTCACCCGCTGGAACCAGCGGAGTCGCCAACCCTTACCACCGGGTACAAAGTAGGAACCCACCGCATACAGGGTATCTCAGATGAGTTTATACCTGCTATAGTTAAGCTTCAGGAGCTGGATAGCGTGGTGCAGGCGCACGACGGCGATGCTATTCTGATGGCGCAGAAACTGGCTACAGAGCTTGGCCTGGCTGTGGGCATTTCATCCGGTGCCAACGTCATTGGGGCCATCAGGCTACAGCAGGAACTGGGGCCGGATGCCGTGGTGGTAACCGTACTTTCAGACAGCAACAAAAAATACCTCAGCACTGACCTGGTAAAAGAGGAACCGGTGCGCGAAGGCTATCTGACCCCGGAAGTTGAGTTGCTTGATTATAGTCCTATCAGCAGGCTATAAAAATAGCATTTCCGGCATGCTTTGTGATATTGGTAAAAGAACATCCTGACAACAGACTTTTTGATGAAGGAACCACACAATGCGTTTCGGCGAAGGCATCTTCCTCCAATTCTCTTTTCTTCCGTCAAAAGCTTTTTTGCCAGATTATCTGAATCGCAACCGGTATTTATACTCAACTTAAAACAATTTCTAACATTACCTTAATTAACCTGAGACCCATGAGAAAGCTACTATTCATCTTATTGATACTCTCTGTTACAGTTGTAACTTCTGCCAGCGCTCAGATCCTGAAGCCGGTAAAATGGTCGTATGCCGCTAAGAAAACCGGCAAAGACGAGGCTGTTGTATTCCTGAAAGCAAGCATTGAGCCCGGCTGGCACATGTATTCCCAACACGTAAAAAAAGGTGGCCCGGTAAAAACAAGCTTTGCTTTTGCGCCATCGCAAGCCTATAGTTTAGTTGGAACCACCGTCGAGCCCAAGCCGATTACGCAGTACCAGGAGCTTTTTAAAATGGACGTAAGCTATTTTGAAGACGAGGTGATTTTCCAGCAAAAGGTAAAGCTGAATGCCAAAGGCCAGACAGTAGTAAAGGGCAAACTGGAGTACATGGTGTGCGATGACCAGCAGTGCCTGCCCCCAACCGAAGTAGAATTTAGTATTCCGATTAAGTAAGCACCTGCATAATGGAATACCTGAAGTATAAATACCTGATACCGATGTTACTGCTCTGGCTCGTGCTGCTGTTCTTCGGCAGCCCGGCCAAAGCCTTACAAAAAGACACCATCTCTACGGAAGGACTTGAGTTCTCAGACATGGAGGGCGTAGAATTTACCCCAGTTGAGGACGAGACAACTACGGCTGCTTTAGAGTTTACAGAGATCTCCGAAGAGGCGGATACGAGCAATGCTATAGTTCAGGCCGAAGGTGCCGGTGTAGCCACACCAGCTCCGCAAGCCCCATCCGACTCCCTGCTGACCATCTTTCTGGCTGGCCTGATTGGTGGTTTTGCTGCCCTGCTGATGCCGTGCATCTTCCCGATGCTGCCGCTTACGGTAAGCTATTTTACCAAGCAAGGCGAAACCAAAGGCTCCGGCATCAGCAAAGCGCTATTATATGGCATGGCCATTATTGTAATTTATGTGGCGCTTGGCTTGCTGGTAACTATAGTTTTCGGTGCTGATGCCCTGAACGAACTCTCTACCAACGGCATCTTCAACTTCTTCTTTTTTGTGCTGCTGGTGGTGTTTGCGGCCTCTTTCCTGGGCGCATTCGAGATCACGCTTCCTGCTTCGTGGGCAAATAAGGCCGACGCCAAAGCAGACCGTGGCGGTTTTGGAGGCATCTTTTTTATGGCTGCTACACTGGCATTGGTGTCTTTCTCCTGCACCGGGCCCATTATTGGCACCTTGCTGGTACAAGCTGCGACGATGGGCGAACTGATGGGGCCTGCCTCAGGGATGCTAGGCTTCTCTGTAGCATTAGCTGCTCCGTTCAGTTTGTTTGCCATGTTCCCGTCCTGGATGAAAGCGCTGCCAAAATCAGGCGGCTGGCTGAACTCCGTAAAGGTGGTGCTTGGCTTCCTGGAGCTGGCCTTAGCACTTAAGTTCTTATCCAACGTGGACCTGGCCTACCATTGGAAGTGGTTCGACAGGGAAGTATTCCTGGTGTTGTGGATCATTATCTTCGGCATGCTCGGGTTTTACCTGCTGGGCCGCCTGCGCCTGAGCCACGACAAGGAAATGAGCTATGTACCGCTGCCACGCTTGTTCCTGGCGATCATCACCCTATCGTTCACGCTGTACATGGTGCCTGGTCTGTGGGGAGCGCCCCTCAGCGCCATTTCAGGTTTCCTGCCGCCGCAGCATACCCAGGACTTTGATTTGTATACCAGCAGCCTGAGCGGTGGAAATACGACTGCGGCTGTGCAGGCAACAGATCATACACCCCGCAAGTACAGCGACATTTTCCATGCTCCGCTCGGGCTGGCGCCTTTCTTTGATTATGAAGAAGGAGTGGCATATGCGCGCAAAGTAAATAAACCGGTGATGCTCGACTTTACGGGCCATGCCTGTGTGAACTGTCGCAAAATGGAAGCATCCGTATGGCCGGACAAACAGGTGCTCAGCCGCCTGCGCAACGACTTTGTACTGATTCAACTATACGTAGATGATAAAACCGAACTGCCGGCTGCAGAGCAGTATACGTCTCAGTTCAGTGGCAAAAAGATCAAAACGATTGGTAACAAGTGGAGCGACTTGCAGGCATCACGCTTTAATGCAAACTCCCAGCCTTACTATGTGCTGCTCGATGCCCAGGAGCAGGTGCTGATCCCGCCAACCGGCGCTGACTACGATCCGGAAAGTTACCTGCGCTACCTGGATAAAGGGATACAGAAATTTAAGAAGAATTAAACAGGATACTAACAAACTATAAGTCACTCAACCTATAGTTATAAATTTACTTAAACAGGCTCTCTGCTTTACGCAAAGAGCCTGTTTCGTTTACAGAGACTGGCGTGTAAGGTAAGCGTTCTACAACACCTGCTGGCGAATGGCCTCTACCTCAGCTATAGTTTTAGGAAGTGGTTCACCCAGTATGCGGCTGCCATTTTCAGTTATCAGCAGGTCGTCTTCAATACGGATGCCGCCAAAATCGCGGTAAGTATCCAGCTTCTCGAAGTTGATGAATTGTTGGGCAACTTTATCGTTTCGGCGCATGTCGATGAGTTCCGGAATGATGTAAATGCCCGGCTCCACGGTAAGCACAAAGCCTGGTTCCAGTGCCCGGCCCAGCCGTAGCGACTTCAGACCGAACTCGGTACTTTTGCGCAGTTCTGCAGTATAGCCCACGTACTGTTCGCCCAGGTTTTCCATATCGTGCACGTCCATGCCCATCATGTGGCCCAACCCGCATTGGAAGAACATGGTATGGGCACCTGCCTGCACGGCTTCTTCTGTATCACCGCGCATCAGGCCTACCTGCTTCAGCCCGTCGGTAAGTGTGCGGCAGGCCAGCAGGTGAATGTCTTTGTACAGTACACCCGGTTTCAGGGCAGCCATTGCCGTTTCATGGGCATCCAGCACTACCTGGTATAGTTCG
>DATBUF010000328.1:0-7222 GCA_036516435.1 Pontibacter sp. | reverse complement strand
ACAGAAAGTATGATACCTTGCTGATGCTGATGAACGGCATTGGCATAGTGGGTGACCTGTTCGGGCTTTATAAGTTTCTGGTACATGCCAAAACGCTCCTGAACCCGGGTGGGCAAATTCTGCTTGAGTCGTCGGATATATTGTATATGTATGAGCAGGAAGACGGCTCTGTGCTGCTGGATCTGAATGCGGGCTACTACGGTGAAGTGGAGTACAACATGCGCTACAAAACCCACGACAGCGGCACATTTAAATGGCTGTTTATAGATGCCGGGCTGCTGGAACAATACGCCGAAGAACACGGCTATAGTTTTGAAGTGCTGTATGAAGGTGAAAATGGCAATTACTTGGCTAGGCTGGTGTTGGTGGGGTAGGGTTACGATAAGGATTTATTTATGGAAGAAGTAGAAGTACAATTTTCTGATCTTAGAAGGACTGCTGAATCTGTAATAAATTTTATTGAAACAGAATATTGGTGGGATAATGATTTCGATTTTAATAGTGAGATCGAATTTGATTTAGGTATAACTGGAGATGATGCTGAAGAGTTAGTAGCTAAGTTCGCAGAAAAGTATAACGTAGATTTAAAAGAGTTTGAGTTTAATAAGTACTTCTCTCCTGAAGGATTCTCTGGTAATCCGTTACTATTACCCATTCTACTTTTAGTATGGGTGATTTTCTTCATCGAAATACTTTTGTCACTCATCACTTACCCTTTACATAAAGTTTTCAAGAAGAAAGTTTTTGAATTTAATTTTACTAAAAGGTTAAATAACTTGATGAAACGAATATGGCCAAACAAGCTTGAAAGCTTAACTGTTCGGGATTTGATTACAGCAGTATTGGTAGGTAGGTTTGTTGAAATAAATTCTGTTTGCATTAAGTTGAAAAAAGCAGAAGCTTAATAGTATGCTTGCTTCCCGCTGTTCCGGATTTGCAATCCGGAACTTCCTTAACCCGCGGATTTGTAATCCGCTTTCCTGCCAGTAGTTGCTGCCTTTACTTGGCGGATTACAAATCCGCTGTCATACATGCTTTCGGATTGCAAATCCGAAAGAGCAGAAGGAATGCGTGGCGGGACGTCACCTATAACTATAAACGCACACTCGCTGGACGCAGGACGAGAGCGAAAACGCTTCAACTGTCCCAAATCCACAACACAACACATCAACAAACTATAAATCTCCGTACCTATAGCTGGTTTTGACAAAACAACAGTTGTTGCAACTATAGCTATAAGTACATGAACAAACGCGTTGCCTCTACCTGGCAATTTACTAAACAGACCTTTAAAGAGTTTGTAGAAGATAATCCGCTGGATTATGCGGCTATCATTGGCTTTTATACCATCTTTTCGTTGCCGGCGGTCCTTATTATTACCATCCGTATTGCGGGGGCTGTGTTCGGGCAGGAGGCGGTGCAGGGCGAGGTGGTAAACCAGTTGGGCGGTATTGTCGGGCGCAACAGTGCCACGCAGTTCCAGAGCATCATCGAAAATGCTGCTGTTTCGGAAGCCAGCACGATTGGGACGATAGTAGGCGTAGCAACCATGCTCTTTTCTGCCACTACCGTTTTTGTAGCGCTGCAGGATTCGCTGAACGGCATCTGGGAGGTAAAAGCGAAGATAGAGAAGGGCTGGCTGAAGCTTGTTATCAGCAGAGTGCTTTCGCTGGCGATGGTCATTAGTATGGGCTTTTTGCTGCTGGTGTCGCTTGCCATAGATATGGCATTGGGCATTGTGTACAAATTTATGATTCAGCAGTTTTCAGGTGTCGCCATTTACTTTATTACCATCGGTAACATGCTGGTATCTGTCCTCATCAGCACCATTATTTTTGCAGCTATTTACCGGGTGCTGCCCGACGCTAAAATAAAATGGGCCAATGTATGGGTAGGCGCTATCGTTACGGCCATTCTTTTTGTGCTGGGTAAGTATGTGCTCAACGTGTATTTTCAGCACGACCCGCTGGCAGATACCTATGGTGCGGCTGGCTCGCTGGTGCTGATTTTGGTGTGGGTGTACTACTCGGCTGTCATTTTGCTGTTCGGCGCGGAATTTACCCAAGTATATTCCAAAGCACATGACAAGCATATAGAGCCCGAGGATACTGCCGTAAAGGTGAAAAAAAAGGAAGTGGAGATTGATACCGACACCGGCCAGGTAGAAGTGAAGGGAAAAGAAAAAGGCGACTCTTTGTAGAGCCGCCTTTTATATCAGGGTTTAAAGCAGATTAGGCTTTGGTATACATTACTTGTTTAACAGCCTCGATCGTACGTTCTACGTTCGGCAATGAGGCCTCGATCAGGGTTGGAGCATACGGAAGCGGAACATCGCGGCAGGTAACACGTTTTACCGGAGCATCCATGTAGTCAAAAGCATTGCTCTGGATGTGGTACGCCAGTTCAGCAGAGATAGAGGCCAATGGCCATGCTTCTTCCACTACTACCATGCGGTTTGTCTTTTTCACAGACTCCACCAGTGTTTTATAGTCGATGGGGCGTACCGTGCGCAGGTCAATTACTTCCGCGTTGATGCCGTCTTTAGCAAGTTCTTCAGCAGCAGCAAGGGCTACTTTCATCATCTTACCAAACGAAACTATAGTTACATCAGTGCCTTCACGCTTGATGTCAGCCACGCCAATCGGGATCAGGTATTCTTCTTCCGGAACTTCGCCTTTGTCGCCGTACATCTGCTCTGATTCCATAAAGATAACCGGATCGTTATCGCGGATGGCAGACTTCATCAGGCCTTTGGCATCGTAAGGGTTAGATGGTACCACTACTTTTAAACCTGGCGTGTTGGCATACCAGTTCTCGAAGTTCTGCGAGTGCTGAGAAGACAACATACCGGCGCTACCTGTAGGGCCACGGAAAACGATAGGGCAGGAGTACTGGCCACCTGACATTGACATCATTTTTGCCGCAGAGTTGATCACCTGGTCTATGGCAACAAGTGAGAAGTTGAACGTCATAAACTCGATGATCGGGCGTAACCCGTTCATGGAGGCTCCTACACCAATACCGGCAAAGCCAAGTTCAGCAATAGGGGTGTCAATTACACGCTCCGGACCAAATTCGTCCAGCATGCCTTGGCTCACTTTATAAGCACCGTTGTACTCTGCTACTTCTTCACCCATCAGAAACACGCTTTTATCGCGGCGCATTTCCTCTGACATAGCTTCACGCAGGGCTTCTCTAAACTGTATAGTACGCATATCAGATCTTATATTCTCGATTCAGTGGGTAAAATTAAGATAAAGCTACCAAATTACAAGGCCTTTATAGTTAGTTATGGGCGGAAAGCATCTTTATACGCCTGTTCGGCACGGTAAGCATCAAATTCCCTGTCCTCGATGGCTTTTAAAGTATAGCTGTTATCTGATTTAATGGCGTGGCGCAGGTGCGTGGTAAGCATGGGTTGGTTTTTGGTGCGCGCCGCAACAATGGCTAAACTATAGTTGGCTAAGGCATCGTTTGGCTGCAGTTCCAGGGCCTTGTTATAAAATTCCTGTGCTCCCTCGTAGTTTTCCTTCAGCAGGTAGCTCAGGCCCAGGTTCATCTGTGTCTGGTAACTATAGCCGGCATACTTCAGGCTTTCAATGGCATCATCAAACTGGCCTATTTCAATTTCGAGTGCGGCTTTGTCGGCAAAAATACGCTTGAGTTCTGCCGCATCTCCGCCTAATTTAATCGCGTAATCATAATACTGGAGCGCTTCTAACTTATCGCCGCGCACGTGGTAGGCACTTGCCAAACTATAGTATACCGGGGCCGTAGGGTTGCGGAAACCGGCATAGGTCAGGTTGTGGATGGCTTTTGCCAGTAGCGCCTGTTTTGCTTTTGTGCGGTACTCTTTGCGGGCCATCTCTACGTACACTTTGCCCAGGTTGTGGTAAGCGGGCCACTTGTTCGTGGTTTTTACGGCAGCCTCGTAGATCTGCTTTTTCTCGGCCAAAAGTGGTGTTAACGTAGCAGCATGTTGCAGTTCCTGTTCGGTCAGCACATCGGCGGGAGCTTTTTCTTCAGCAATTTTCCTGGCCAGCAGGTATAGTTCGTAATCGGCTTTCTGGTTGCGGTTATAGTTTATGGTTACGCCACCGTAACGCAGGCCCGGGTACACATAGAGTTGCAGGTACTCGTAAGCCGCAGTTTGCTGCAGTGCCTTTTCTTTTTCTTGATCTGGTTTGTTGCTTCTGACTATAGTTATTACTTCCTGCACCTGCGCTTTTGGCAGCGCCGAAGCTTTAATTTTCTCAGCCAGTTGCTCCCAGGTGCTCTTTACCGGAAGTGTTTTTATAGTTACTTTCTTGTTGGTATAGTTCAGGATGTCCAGCTTGCTGCGGTAGTAGTTCTCCAGCGCTGCCAGGCGTTTCTGTGCCATTCCGGCTGCCTCATCCGGCGACTGCGAAGCGGTTATAGTTACTTCCTGCGTAGCTACATTATCTGCAATGTACTGGTCCAGCACGTTCAGGTTAGAACCCAGGTGGCTGCGCAGTTTAGCGTTGTCTTCTTCAAAATAAAAAGTAAGCTGGGCCGGCTGGTTGGCTTCCGTGGCATAGCTGTCAGGTATGAACAGGATCTCGTTGTTGCGTACTATAAGCAAGGGGGTGGTGTTCAGACCGGTGGCGATAGCCTGCGGCTTGCTATACTTTACATCATCGGTATCTTTTTTAATAGCCATGCCCTGCACATACAGGGTGCCCTTGTTTTTTTTAGGAGTGTAGGGGAAAGAAAATTGCCTGGTTATAGTTGGCCAGCCGTTCTCGTACAAAAACTCCCCAAACTCGAAGCTGATAGCCCCGACCTGCTCGCGTTGTTGCTCTCCATATTCATAGTACAGATCCAGTTTGTAGCGGTAACCGTCTTTTACAATGTTTGGCGGCATCGCTGCTTTTACCTCAAACACTACCTGTTGCCCGTTAGCAACCAGAGGGTTGGGCTGCACCGTAATTTCCTGTTTTTTTGCTACCCGCACCAGCTTTTGCAGGGTACAACCACTGGCAAACAGAAGTACCAACAGGCTGTAGGCCATTAGTGCAGAAAAGTTTTTTTTGTAACAAGGCATAGCTGGATCTTAAATTTGTGCGTAAAAGTACTTCATAAGCGCAATTCTACGTTTGGCGTGTACTTCTATAGCGGCGTCGCGTTTTGATAAAAAAGGTTTATACTCTAAATTTAAGTCTGAAAAGGACATGCTCATGAAACGTATCCAGTACTTTATCGAATCCCGGGCTTTTGGCGTGTGTACGATGCTGGGCGAAAAGCTTGGTATTGCCAGCAGCAGCATCCGCCTTTCCTTTATTTATGTCTCGTTCCTGACCATGGGCTCGCCGGTTATTATTTACCTGATGCTGGCCTTCTGGATGAACGTGCAGAAAAGCCTCCGACGCGAGCGAAGCACCGTCTGGGATCTATAGTTCCTGCACGGTCCGCTTCTGCTTTATAAAATACGCTACCACAATACTTCCTTTGTAAACGCCTGCCATACGGGTAAAATTACCTTTAGGTTGCTGTGCCTTCCGGCGTTTGCGCCAGTAGCTGCTGTTGCGCAAAACATCGGCATGGGCATCTAGTATAGCACGTGCATCTGCTGTTTGCCCGGCCAGCAACATCCTGAAAGCAGCCAGCCAGTCCAGCAAAATACGGAGTGCTATAGTTGGTATCAGTTCTGATGCCGGTAAATTTTTATACAGCAGCGCCAGCCCATTCCTGAAGTTGAGGTACGTTTTGCGCGGATTTGATTTATGCAGGGTGCCGCCGCCCACGTGGTACACCTGGCTATGACCGTTGTACATGATCTTATAACCTGCACTTTTGGCGCGCCAGCAAAGGTCTATTTCCTCCATGTGCGCAAAAAAAGCTGGCTCCAGGCCACCAAGCTGGTGGTATAGGCTGGCCCGCACAAACATGCAGGCTCCCGTTGCCCAGAAAATCTCCTGCACATCGTTGTACTGGCCACGGTCTTCTTCTACAGTCTCAAACAAACGTCCGCGGCAGAACGGGTAGCCCAAGGTGTCTATCAGCCCGCCTGCGGCTCCGGCATGTTCCAGAAAATCGGGATGCTGCTGTGCATTAATCTTGGGCTGACAGGCGGCTATAGTTTGGTCGGCATCCAGCATGCTGACGATAGGTTCTACCCAGCCCGGTGTTACCTCCACATCCGAGTTCAGCAACACGTAATAGTCGGCCTCCACCTGTTGCAGCGCCAGGTTGTAGCCTTGGCAAAAGCCGTGGTTCTCACTAAACCGGATAATGCGTACCTGCGGAAAATGCTGCTCCAGGTAAACTATAGAATTGTCTGTAGAGGCATTATCGGCAACTATAACTTCGCAGCCGGAACTATAGGCCAGCACCGACGGCAGAAACTGCTGCAGGTAGTGCTGGCCGTTCCAGTTAAGGATAACTATAGCCGTGCGGCTGGTGCTATAAGCCAAAGCTGCCGAGATCTAAGCCGGGGATATTAGGCAGCAGGCCTTCTGTTTTCTTCTTCATTTCTTCCTGCGCGCGTTCCGTGGCAGTCAGCATGGCATTGTTCACGGCGGCTACTACCAGGTCGTTTACCATTTCGCGGTCGCTCACGTTCATAATCGACTCATCAATCTCGATCTTCAGGAGTTTGCGCTGGCCGTTTACGGTGGCTTTTACCAGACCTGCGCCCGCCTCGGCTGTAACAGTTATGTGCTGTAAATTTTCTTGTGCTTCTTTCAGCTTGGCCTGGACTTCTTTCATCTTGCCCATCATGCCGAACATATCAAACATAGTCGTGTAGTTTTTTAGTAAGAGTGCTCTTGTTAGGTATAACGCATCTGCACATCAAATATACAAGCATAAATGCAGATTGCAGAAATAGTATCAGAATTACTTGGCTTAATATAAGGTTTGTGAGGAGTTGCAAATTCAGGCATGTACCTGCGTGGTTTATCCTTTCACATCAACAAAATGGCTGATAGCGTCCAAATAATGTGAATCCACCCTTATCACTAAACCTTAAACTCGCTGGTGCGATATTAGATATTAGGTTAGCTGATAAACACCTGATGCTGAGTTTGTTGATATTGTTAATGTGTATTTACAGGCTGTGTTTTCTCCTCATATGACACAGATATGCCTGCTGTGGCCTTGCTTTCTCCGAATTATTATTACCCTCTAAATAGTTAGAAAATGAAAACACAATTACAACTCTTGTCCAGGAGTAATTATCTCCTGAACATCTCCTCTTTTA